>NZ_QTQH01000022.1:0-140674 GCF_003853805.1 Burkholderia sp. Bp8994 | reverse complement strand
TCGTAGTCGATGTCTTCCTGTTCGTTCAGGCCGTAGCTGACGACGTTGAACCACTTGCCCGACATGTTCACCGGCGAGCCGTGCGTCAGGTGGCCGCCGTGCGCGAGGCTCAGCCCCATGATCGTGTCGCGCGGCTTGAGCATCGCGAAGAACACGCCCTGGTTCGCCTGCGAACCCGAGTTCGGCTGCACGTTCGCGGCCTCCGCGCCGAACAGCTGCTTCACGCGGTCGATCGCCAGCTGCTCGACCACGTCGACGTACTCACAGCCGCCGTAGTAGCGCTTGCCCGGATAACCTTCCGCGTACTTGTTCGTGAGCTGCGAACCCTGTGCGGCCATCACGGCCGGGCTCGTGTAGTTTTCCGACGCGATCAGCTCGATGTGGTCTTCCTGGCGGCGGTTCTCGTCCTGAATGGCAGTCCAGAGTTCCGGATCGACGTTGGCGACGGTGCTGGTAGTGCGATTGAACATGATGATTGATCAAAAGAGAGTGATGGATTGACCCTGGTAGGCCGGACTTGCCCGGACCCGCGAAGTCGAGCGCCGGACCGGCGCTCGATGACGTCGACAACCATGCCGCCCCGCGACGCCGGCTGAACGGTGATTCGGCATTGCCATTCCAGCAGACGCAAATTCGTTCAGATAGAAGGATTACGACAATCCGCTAGGACACATCGCGCGGCGAACCGGCAAAAAAAATCGAAGGTCCGCATCGCTGCGGAACCTTCGACAGAACCTGCCGTTCCTGGGGGAGCTCGCGCCTTCCCTTCGGCTTCCCGCGAATATCGGGGCCTAAACGGCGGAGAAACAGTTGTCGACGAACAGATGGGTGCCGTTGACGAAGCTCGATTCGTCCGACGCCAGGAACAGTGCGGCCGCGGCCACTTCCGACGGCTCGCACAGCCGGCCTTGCTGCACTGCGATAGCCGCTTCGGTCGCGTCCACGCCCATCGCCTGCAGATCCCTCAGTTCGCGCATCCCGTGCGGCGTGCGGATGAACCCGGGCGCGAGCGCATTGCAGCGGATGCCGCGATCGCGGTATTCGACGGCGATCGCGCGCGCGAACATGTGGCATGCCCCCTTGGTCGCGTCATACAGCACTTCGCCGGGCGTCGCGCAAACGGCCGAGATCGACGACGTGCAGACGATGCTGCCGCGCCCTTTTTCCAGCATCTGCGGCAGCACCGCCTGCGTCATCAGGAACATGCTCTTCACGTTCACGCCCATCAGCCAGTCCCATTCCGACTCCTCGATGTCGAGGAACGGTTTGACGATCAGCGTGCCCGCGTGATTGAACAGGATGTCCGCGTTGCCGAACTGCTTGCAGGCCGCATCGACTGCGTTCCGCACGTCCGACTGCTTCGACACGTCGGCGCCGAGGCCGATCGCCTGCAAGCCGGCATCGCGCAGCCGCGACGCGAGCGTGTCGGCCGCGTCGCCGTCGCGGTCGATGATCGCCACCTTCGCCCCCTGCGCGGCGAACAGTTCCGACGCGGCGGCGCCGCACCCGCCCGCGCCGCCGCTCACGATCGCGACCTTGCCCGCCAGGCGCCCGTCGATCTTGACATTCATGAGTCGTTCTCCAGTCTGGTTCGTTCGGACCGCTCAGCTGAACAGCGTCCGAAGATGATCGTTGAGGAAATAGCCTTCAGGGTCCACGCTGCGGCGCAGTTCGCGGAACGCCTCGGCCTTCGGGAACCAGCGGTCCACGTCGTCGCGGTTCGTGAAGTGCAGCTTGCCCCAGTGCGGACGCGAGCCGTAGTCGCGCAGGATGTCGTCGACGTCCTTCAGGAACGGCCAGTAGTCGACGCCGTTCGGACCGCCCGAGCACGAAATCGTCACGCTGTCCTGATGATTGAACGGGCTGATCCATGCCGGATCGCCCTTCGTGAAGCGGTACTCGACCGGGAAGATGCAGTCGCGATGCTTCGTGAGGATCAGCTCGCGCACGCGGCGCAGCGCCTCCTTGCCGTGTTCGGCGGGCACCGCGTATTCGAGCTCGTGGAAGTTCGCGACGTAATGAATCGCGTAGACCTCGGAGCTGTACGCGATCTTCTCGTGCTCGCCTTCGTAGAACGTGCGCTCGTCGGTGATGTCCATCACCTTGATCTCGCACACGTCGTAGTCCTTCTTCGAATTCGACACCTTCGTGGTATCGGGCAGGCAGTACAGGTGACGGCTTTCGGACGTCGGGCACCAGAAGAACCCGAAATGGCGATGCTTCGCCGCGAGGTCGTCGTACTGTTCCATCAGCGCCTCGAAGTCCTCGCGCCACACGCGGTCGTGCAGCCAGAACGCGTCGGTCACCTGCAGCGTCAGCTCCGACACCACGCCGAACAGGCCGAGGTTCACCTGGGTCGCGTGCAGCAGATCGAGGTCCTGCCGGTCGCTCACTTCCATGATCGAGCCGTCGGGGCGAACGATCCGCATCCCGACCACCTGCGACGACAGGTTGCCCAGCGTCGTCCCCGTGCCGTGCGTGCCGGTTGCGAGCGCACCGGCAATCGCCTGGGAATCGATGTCGCCCTGGTTGACGAGCGAGAAGCCGATGTCCTTCAGATGACGCGTCACCGCATTGATCCGCGTGCCGGCCTTCACCGTGACGCGCTTGCGTCGCTCGTCGACCGCGACGATGCCCTGGTAGTCCTTCAGCGACAGCAGCAGGCCGCTCGTCGCGACGATCGGCGTGAACGAATGTCCCGATCCCGAGCATCGGACGTTCTTGCCCTGGCGCGTCGCGGCCTGCACCAGTTCGGCGATTTCCGCCTCGCTGGTCGGCGACGCCATGTGCGCGGCGACGCAAGACTGATTGCCGACCCAGTTCCGCCAGAACCCGCCACGTGGAAGCTCCATCGACGTCTCTCCAGAAAAGTGCCGCCGGACCCGCGCCGGCAGCCGTGTTCGGTTCGTCCGGCAACGAAGCGGGATGCTTCCGGCGCCGGCGCGATGCGTTGTGTTCCGTTCATGCCAAAGGTATTGCGCCGGCCGGCTTTTCACTATCGGATTTCGGCAAGCGAGGGTTTTCTCCGGGAATCGGGCCGCCGGGGTTTTTGACCGGCGCGCGCAGCGGCTACAATGCGTCGATCCGGCCCGCCCCTTCCCGACTCCGATGACGCCGTCCGCCGATCCGAGCGATTTTTCCGGCGCCCCGCCGTTCGCACGCGCGGTGGCGTTCTGCGCGTTCACCGACGTGGAGGAACAGGCGCGGATCTTCGACGGCTGGCATCTCAACTACACGCAGATCTCGGGCGGCCGGTTTCATGGTTCGTCCTCCATCGTGTCGCTCGGCGGCATCCGGCTCCTGGTCGAAGACCTCGACAAGGTGATCCTGCAGCAGGGCGCGGTGCCGTCGGACCGCATCGCGGTGGCCGTGCCGCTGGAACTCGAAGGCCATGCGCGCATGTGCGGCGAGAAGAGCGGGCGCGACAGCCTCCATGTGTTCTCCAGCCAGCCGGTGTTCGAGTTCTATTCGCCCGACCGGCACGTGCTCGTGAACGTCGAGATCGAGCCCGACAAGCTGTCGACGGAGGCGATGCGCACGCTCGCCGCGTCGCTGCGCGCGCGCACCTTCGCGCCGCTGATCCCGATGACGCCCCAGGTCGCGGACCGCCTGCGCGACCTGCTGCGCCACACGATGGCCGCGGCCGCGAAGAGCACGCCGATCGAGGACGTGACGACGCAGGCGCGGATCGAATTGCTCGAACGGACCGTGCTGTATGCGATTTCAGAGGCGATGACGATGCCCGCGCCGGATGCGAACGCCCTCGCGACGCGGCCGACGAAGTACTGGTCGCTCGTCAACGCGGTGCAGGCGCGGCTGCAGGATGCGTCCACGTGCCCGCTGTCGATCGCCGAACTGTGCGTGCAGCTCGGCATCAGCCGGCGTACCGCGCAGTACGCGTTCAACGACACGCTCAACCTGAATCCGATCGCGTACCTGCGCGCGGTCCGGCTGAATCACGTTCGCCGCGAGCTGCGGCTCGGCGGGTCCGTGACGTCGGCCGCGACGAAGTGGGGCTTCTGGCACCTGAGCAGTTTTGCGCAGGACTACCGCGCGATGTTCGGCGAGTTGCCGTCGGCGACGGCGAGGCGCTACGCGCACCGGGAAGGCTGAGCGTCGATCGCGTGAAGCATGACGCGGCTTCGCGTTGCCCGCGCGTGAACCGAACTTCGATGAAGAAAGCCGCGGCCGAACGTGCGCCGCGGCAGGTTGAAAGCAGGCCGCCGCCGCAGTCGAGCGGCCGGCCCCCATCGGCACCGGCTGCCCTCCCGCGCGCGACCTCTCTACACCGTCACTCCTGCTGTTCCTGCTGCGCCTGCACCTGTCGCTGCTGGATGAACTGCCGCACGTCGCTCATCGTCACGCGACCGGTGTGTTTCGCATCGATCTCGTCGAAGTGCTTCGCGACGAACCCGAGCCCGCCGCTCTGCGCCTGCGCTTTCGTCACCGCCGCGCCGTTGCTCAGCACCGTGTTGCCGCCGAGCCGGGCATCGACGCGCTTCTGCGCCTGCTGCTGCAGCGTCGCGCCGGTCGACGGCAATACCGGTGCCACGCGGGTCGAAGGAAAGAACGGGCCGTCGACGCCGTGCCCGCCGCGCGGCAGCTTCACCGGCGCCACCGCCTGCGGCGGCAATGCGTGGGCGCTGCTCATCAAGGCACCGAGGACGACCAACGGGGACATGCGTCGCATCAAGTTGATTAGGGACATGATCACTCGCATTCGATGGATGAATAGAGGGTTCCTTTTCGCAAGGAGTCCGTTGTTTACGGTGCCGCTGCCAGCGTCGTCGCGGTGGTCGCGCCCGGCGAGGCGCCGGTCGGCGTGCCGGCCGGGTTCTCGTCCGGCCACGGCGGCGGCAGCGTGTGCAGCGTCAGCGCGGTCGGAATCCGCCGGCCCTGATAGAAGAGCTTCAGGTCGCGCTTCATCTGCGGACGGGCCACGTCATCCAGATACGTCATGTGCCCGCCCTGGAAGAAGTTCACCTGCAGCTTCGGGTTCAGCCCCTTCACCGTCTGCAGCCGCGCGAGTTGCTTCTCGGTGTTGAAGAACGGCGTCGCCAGGTCGTGGAGGCCGTTCTCCGCGAGCACCCGGAGCTTCGGATTGAGCTGCAGCGCGCCCAGCAGATCGGGGATCGTGTCGGGCATCGGCTGGCCGTCATGCGAGAAGTCCCACACCTGGATGATGTTGTCGTTCAGCGGCAGGTAGGTCGCGTTCGGCGCGGTGTAGCCGAGGTAGTCGGGCATCTGCGTCGCGAGCGCGTTGGTGAACGGCTGCGAGATCAGGATGTCCGACGGATCGCCGTCCGTTTGCAGCCGCGGGTCGGCGTTCGGCAACGACACGCGTCCGTCGTAGCGGCCGATCGTCGTGCGGGGCACCAGGTTCGTGCCGAACGGATTCGCGTTGAAGTAGTCGCGCAGCGCGTGCTGCGTGAGGCTCGACGGCAACGACCACAGCGTCAGCGTCGCATCGCTCGGGAACACCGGCGTGCCGAGCGCGTCCGGAATGCCGAGCTGGCTCAGCACCCACGACTGCGAGTACTGCTGCAGCTGGTTGTAGATCAGCGTCGTGAACAACTCGGTCTGCAGCGCATACAGATAGGGATTTACCGGCGCCGGCGATACCTGGTTGAAGTACGCCGCGACCGCCGCATAGCCGGGCAGGTAGCCGGCCACGGTATCGGTCTCGAGCAGCAGCCCTTCGGTCGACTGCGTGATCGCGACCGCTTCCACCGCATCGGCGAAGTAGTTCAGGATTGCAGACTGCAGCACGATCCCCGTCAGGTGCACGCCGGCCGATTCGAGCGCCAGCGCGAGCATGTCGGTACGCGGCGTGCCGTACGATTCGCCGTACAGGTAGATCGGCGACGTGCCGCGGTTGTTGACGTTCAGGTAGCGCTGGATGAAGTCGCGCATGATGTTGACGTCCGCATCCGAACCCCAGTACTTCTGGTTGGTGTTCGGCAGCACGGCTTCCGACAGCCCGGTGCCCGGCGGGTCGATGAACACGAGGTCGGTCGTGTCGATCAGGCTTTCCGCGTTGTCGACGAGCGGATAGTTCGGCCAGTTGCTGCCGAACAGCGGATCGGGCGTGGCGACGCGCGTCGGCGCGAACGAGCCGAGCCGCAGCCAGATCGACGACGAGCCCGGGCCGCCGTTGTAGACGAACGTGACGGGGCGCGGCTTGCCGTTCGTGCTCGGCACCGTGTACGCGACGTACGACATCGACGCTTCCGCGTTGCCGTTCGCGTCCTGCGCGGTCAGGTGGCCGGTGGTCGTCGTGTAGCTGACCGTCGTGCCGCCGGATTGCCACTGGTAATGCATCACCGCCGCCTTCTCCGAGACCTGCGCGGCCGCGAGGCCGTCGGTCGCGTTCATCGAATAGGCGACGGGGTCGACGTAAGGCTGGTTCGCCGCCGGCGTCTGGCTGCCGGCCGCCTGTTGCGCGCCGGCCGGCTGGCTGGCGGTGGCCTGCGCGAGGCTCGATGCGCCGACCGACGACGAATCGTCGCCGCCGCAGCCCGCGAGCACCATGGTCACGACGGTCAATGCGCCTAGCCCGGCCAGCCGGCCGCGACGTGCGCGGCGGCTGCCGGTAATGCTCCTGTCTGGTTTCATGCCTCGATCCTTGTGTTGGGTCGGATACCGCTTCACACAGGCCGCCATCGCCGGCGAAAAACGCGCAGGCATACCCGCCACTCGCGTTGCACGGTCGGCAGACGGCGGTTGGGGAATGGACTTCTTCGAGAGACTGAACTTGATACAGACACAGCAAACTGCTGGCGGAGAATGATGCAGGAACGCCGCCCCCTGGCAGTTTCGACGACTTATCGTATTACCAATATTTACGACATGACAAAAATAGGCGGTGCTGCGCCGTGTTGTCAAAGATCATTCCGATATTAAAAAATCTCTTATGATGCGAACGGCGGTCAGTGTCTGGTATTTGAAAGAAAAACGATTGTTCTAACTGGACACGTTGCGTGAATCATTTTTCCTGAAATGCCGTTCGTTTTTCGCAGATCTCGTAGCACTTGGCGAGTATTGGAATCGCGCGCAAAAGCCCTTCAAATCGACAGGACTTTTCTTTCATTTTAATTATTCGAATCCGATTAGAGCGAATCGTTGAATAAAGCCCGATATCATCCACAAAATACCGATTCCGACTGTTTGCACGACGCACTGAGGAATTATTTACCCGATATCGGAATCAAACCATCGGATGCACTGAACGGCATTGATGCGTAATACGCGGGTATTCGCAACGATGAAGCGATCATTCGCGCCACGCGTTCCGGATCGGATTGCGGCGATCGCGAATCGGGCACGTGATGCGTGGAGGAGAGAGAGGCCGGTGAGCGAGCGACAGCGCGTGGTTTGCGCGCCGCCGCCGACTCACGCGACGACGTGCGGCAGCGCCGCACGCCGTACTTCAGAGGTTCGACGTGGAGGAGATCAGCGCCCGCCGCCCGGCAGCGCGATATCGATCAGCACCGGATCGTGGTCCGACGAACGATACGCATCCGGCGCGTAGAAGGTCTTCTGCTGCTCGGCCGACTTGTACGCGAGCGTGTACTGCAGCGCGAGCGGCTCGTCCGCGTTGATGTGCCATTCGTGCACGGCCTTCACGTGCGATGCGAGCGGCAGCGACGCGAGCGCGTGATCGAGGTAGCCGGCTTCGCCGTTGTACACGTAGCTGTACGCATTGGCGCCGATCCAGCGCGACACGAGGTTGCGGTAGCCGCGCGATTCGAGCAGGCGGATCGGGTCTTCGTACGTGTAGCTGTTGAAGTCGCCGATCAGCAGCGTGCCCTGCCCCGCGACGCCCGTCGGCGTGCCGGCGAGCCAGTCGGCCAGCTTCGCGGCCGCGCGCGTGCGCGTCGGGTTCCAGCAGCCCTGGCCGTCGCCCTGGTCGAGATCGTCGTTCGCCGCGTCCGGGCAGTTCTTCGACTTCAGATGGTTGACCGCGATCGTCAGCGCCTGCTTGCCGCCGATCCGGCGGAACGACTGCGCGAGCGGCTGGCGGTTCTTGTCGTCGATCGCGAGCGTCGACGCGCGGCCGACGGGTTCGACCGTGCGGCTGTCGTAGATCATCGCGACCGCGATGGCGTCGCCGCCGAGGCGCGACGTGCCCGGGTCGACCACGCGCCAGTGGCTGCCGAGCTTCGCCGCGAGCTGGCGCACCGCGCTCAGTTCGCCGTAACCGTTGTTCTGGATTTCCATCAGGCCGATCACGTCGGCGTCGAGCGCCTTCAGCGCGCTGACGATCTTCGCTTCCTGGCGCTGGAATTCCGGGTAGCTCTTCGCGCCGCGGTTGTTCGGATCGTCGAAGCCGCCGCCGAGACCGTTGCCGTTCAAGTAGTTGAGGACGTTGAACGACGCGACGCGCAGGTTCGATTTCGGATCGCGCGCCGGGGCGTTGGCGCGCGGGTTCGAACGCGTGTCGAACGCCGGCGCGGCCGCGCCGGGCAGCGGCTGCACGCGCCATGCGCCATAACGCACCTCGAGCACGCCTTCGACGTCGCGCACGGTGTAGCCCGAGCGCAGCGTGTTGGCGGCCGACAGTTCGGGCGCCGGGTAAGGCACGGTCGCCGGGTTCTGCTTGTTCGAGCCGTCGTCGAGGATCAGCCGGTTGCGTGCGTTCGCATCGATCTGCGTCTGCGCCTGCGACGGCGGCACCACGCTCGTCGGCGTGTGCAGGCGGCCGTTGCTCAGCATCACGCTGCCGTAGCGGCCGAGCTCGTAGTTGTCGGTGACGGTGAGCGTCTGCGGCAGGCGCACGCGCATCCCTTCGTACGCGGCGAACGCGTTCGGGTTGTCGACCGGCAGCGTGAGCGTCGCGGGCGTGACCGTCTGGCCGTTCGCGCACACCGCGATCGCGCCCGACAGCGTCAGCTGCGTCTGCCCGTATTTTTCCTCGACCTTGCCGCTCACGTGCACGAGATCGCCGGCCTTCGCGCGCGCTTTCGGCGCATAGACGAACAGCCCTTCGGACACGCCCGGCTGGTTGCGGCGCTGCGCGTCGGCCTGCTGGACGAAGAAGCCGCCGAAGCCGTCCGTGCCGCCGAAATCGGCGGTGACGACCGCTTCGATCGACACGTTCTGCCCGGCGAGCGGCGACGGCGCGCCCGGCCCCTGGATGTCGGCGATCGGCGTCGTGCTGCCGCCGCAGTTCGGGCTGACGGGGGCGGCAGTGGCGGCGAAGACCGGTGCGGCAAGCGTGGGAAGCAGCAATAGCGGGGCAAACAGGCGGATTGTCGAGCGCATGACGGGGAATCCCGGTTGTGAGGATAGCGAAAGCTTAGCGGCGCTCGATGACAGTTGTTAGTAACCGGAAGACAGATGAACGTAATATTCGACACCGCTGCGCGATGGCGATCGACCGCGCGCCCGCGGTCGAAAAGCGGGAAATCGCCTGACGAATCCCGTCCCCTGTTGCGACGATTTCCCGATGCCGGCTTCGCCCCGCCAACCGTGGAGCTAAACCGTCCCCGGCAACGCGCTCGACACGAGCACGGCAGCCACCATCAGCACGCCGGCCAGCACGACCGCCTCGATCCGCAGCACCGCGCCGAACCGGCGCAACAGGCCGGCCGGCGTCGCAGCGTCCGGGTCCTTCAGCGCCGCCAGCAGCTTCGGCATCTCGAAGAACCGGTTGTGCCCGCCGAGCGCCGCCGCGATCAGCACGAGCGCGAGCTTGAACAGCAGGATCTGTCCGTATGTCGACGCAAGCAGGTTCGCTGGCGTATCGACACCGCGCCAGCCGTTGTACGCGCCGGTCGCGAACAGCACGATCAACGCATACGTCGACGCATCGGACAGCGACTGCACGAACGAAGCGCCGGTCGTGCGTTCGCTCGCGGGCATGCCGGCAAGACGCGGCATCACGCCGAACGCAGTCACGAACACGAGCCCGACCCACGCGCTGATCGCCAGCAGATGCAGCCAGTCGACCCACACCGGCACGCTGAACAGCCCCGCGTCGACCGGATGCCCGCCGTTGCTGCGCGAGAGTGCGATGCCCGCGAGCGCGGCCCACATCGCGAACGGAAAGCGCGTGTCGTTCGCATCCCGAAGCAATGACAGAAGCACGACGACCGCCGTGAACACCGCACCGGCCAGCCACGCGTGGCCGAAGCCGGTGCCGGCGAGCATCGAGCGGACAGCCGGCCCGGCGTCCGGCATCGACACGTCGCTCATCAGCGCGCAGTGCGCCCAGAATGCGGTGATGCTCGCGAGCAGCGACACGGCGGACGCGATGCGCAGCGTCGCGACGAGACGCCGCGCGATGCCGTGCTGCCACGCCGACTCGCCGCGCGCGAGCCAGTGGCTGCCGAGCAGCGCGCCGACGACGACGGCGAATCCGGTGTTCTGGATCGCCACCGACAGGAGCCTCAGGAGGCCGACGAAGCCCTCGTTCACCCCTTCACCCTGAACGTATAGGTACCCTTGGTGCGATGCGCGTCGGCGGTCATCGCCACCCACTGCACCGTGTACGCGCCGGGCGCGAGCTTCGGGATCGCGACGGTCATCACGCGCGGGTTCGACGCATCGACTTTCGCCTTTTCGTGCGCGACGGCGTTGCCGCTCGCGTCCGACACCTTCACCGAGCTGAACGCCTGTTCGAGATCTTCGTTGAACGCCAGCCGCAACGTGTCGGGCGCGGTATCGACCGTGCTGCCCGTCGCCGGCGCGGCGCTTTCCAGCTTGCCGTGCGCGAATGCCGCGGCCGGCACGGCGGCGGCGATCGCGCCGGCCGCGGCGAGGGCGGCCAGCCGCCCGAGAGTGATGATCTTCATGGTCATCCCCGTCATCACGGTTTCTTCAGCTCGACGACGGTCAGCGCGCCGCTCACGTCCTCGGCGACGAACTCGACCTTGTCGCCCACCTTCACCTGCGACAGCATCGCCGGATCCTTGACCTTGAACACCATCGTCATCGCATCCATCCCGAGGTTGTCCAGCTGACCGTGCTTGATCGTCAGCTTGCCGGTGCCCGCATCGATCTTGCGGATCTCGCCGTGCGACATCCCGCGCTTCGCGTCGGCGCCCTGCATCGCGCCGCCGCTCATGTCCATGCCGGCCATGTCGCCGGCCGCGTACGACGCGGCGGAAAACACCAGCATGCAACCCGTTGCAATCGAAATCAGTCCCTTCTTCATCGTGCGTGCTCCTGAGTGAATGAAACGAAAACCGGCGGCCGCATCGTCGCGGCCGCCGCATGCGGCCTGCCGCTCAACCGTCCGGCAATTCGCCGGTGTATTCGTACGCGACGGTGCCCTTCGGATGCCGGAACCAGCCGGGATCGCGATAGTCGTTGCGGCCGAGCCCCTGCCGCACCTTGCAGACCGTGAACATGCCGCCCATCTCCAGCGGCCCGAACGGGCCGGTGCCCGTCATCATCGGCAGCGTGTTGTCGGGCAGCGGCATCTCCATGCCGCCCATCGCGCCGCCGGTGCTGCCCATCGCCATGTAGTCGGGCACGAGCTTGCCGATCTTCTGCGCGAGATCCTTCTGCGGCACGCCGATCAGGTTCGGCACCTGGTGACCCATCGCGTTCATCGTGTGATGCGACTTGTGGCAATGGAACGCCCAGTCGCCCGGACGATCGGCGGTGAACTCGATCGCGCGCATCTGGCCGACCGCGACGTCGGCCGTCACCTCCGGCCAGCGCGCCGCCGGCGGAATCCAGCCGCCGTCGGTGCCGGCCACCTCGAAGCTGTAGCCGTGCAGGTGGATCGGATGGTTCGTCATCGTCAGGTTGCCGAAACGAATCCGCACGCGATCGCCCGCCCGCACCGGCAGCGGGTCGATGCCCGGGAACACGCGCGAGTTGAACGTCCACATGTTGAAGTCCGTCATCTCGTTCACGCGCGGCGTGTAGCTGCCCGGATCGATGTCGTACGCGGCGAGCAGAAAGACGAAGTCGCGATCGACCGGCATCGTCGCGCGATCCTTCGGATGCACGATGAACATGCCCATCATCCCCATCGCCATCTGCACCATCTCGTCGGCGTGCGGGTGATACATGAACGTGCCGTGCGCCTCCAGCTGGAACTCGTAGACGAAGGTCTTGCCGGGCGGGATATGCGGCTGCGTGAGGCCGCCGACGCCGTCCATGCCGTTGGGCAGCCGCAGCCCGTGCCAGTGGATCGTCGTGTGCTCGGGCAAGCGGTTCGTCACGAAGATGCGGACCTTGTCGCCTTCGACGGCCTCGATCGTCGGGCCCGGCGACTGGCCGTTGTAGCCCCACAGGTTCGCGTTCATCCCTGGCGCCATCTCGCGCACGACGGGTTCGGCCGTCAGGTGGAACTCCTTCCAGCCGTTCTTCATGCGCCACGGCAGCGTCCAGCCGTTCAGCGTCGCGACGGGCGTGTACGGGCGGCCGTTGGGCGGCACGAGCGGCGGCTGCGTGCCGGCCTTCGCCATCGTGGGCGCTTCGGGCAGCGATGCCGCGCCGGCCTTGCTGACCATCGCCGCACCGAGCAGCGCGGCACCCGAGCCGCTGAGAAATTGTCGACGGGACACCATGTCAATGACCTTCCGGATGCGTTGCGGGCGCTGGTTGCGCCACGGGTGAAGAAGCCGGCCGCGACGCAGCGTCGGGCGTGGATGCGGCGGGAGCGTCCGCGCGCGGCGTTGGCTGTGTTGGCTGTGTTGGCTGTGTTGGCTGTGTTGGCTGTGTTGGCTGTGTTGGCTGTGCTGGCTGTGCTGGCTGTGCTGCCTGCGTTGCCTGCGTTGCCTGCGTTGCCTGCGTCGGCTGCGCCTGCGTTGTCTGCCCAGTCGGCAGCCGGCCGCCGACGGCTGCCTGCAGATCGGTTTCAGCGAGCCAGTAGTCCTTCAGTGCATCGATGTAGCCGTTCACCGCGCCAACCTGCTCGCGCGCATCGGCCAGCAGCTCGAACACGCTCGCGAGCATCCCGTTGTAACGCAGCAGCAGCTCGTCCGAGATCGTCCTGCGCAGCGGCACGACTTCGTCGCGATAGTGCTTCGCGACGTCGTAGCGCGTCGTGTATGCCGTATACGATTCGCGCACTTCCGAGCGCGCGTCGATGGCCGTCTGCGCGAGCTGGTTCGCCGACTGCATGTAGACGGCCTCGGCCCGCGCGACCTTCGCGCCGCCCCAGTCGAACAGCGGAATCTCCACGCTGATCTCGTAGCCGTGCTCGTGCCCCTTGTCGGTCTCGTAGTTGTTCACATAGCCGAGATCGACCGCGTTGACGAAGCGTGTCGCCTTGCTGAGCCCGAGCGACGACGCGACGCCCTGCGTACGCAGCTTCGCGGCCTGGATGTCGAGGCGGTTGCTCATCGCATAGCGCTCGAGATCGGGCAGATCGGGGCGCGCCTTCGGCAGGTCGGGCAAGCGCTCGGGCAGCGCGTACCGCGTGCGCTCGCCCCACAGCCCCATCGCGCGCGTGAGCTTCTCGCGCGCGGCCACGGCCTGCTGCTGCGCCTTCGCCTGCTGCGCGACCGCGTCCGCATGGAACGCCTGTTCGCGTGCGTAGTCGAGCCGGCTGGAATTGCCGGCCTGCCGCATGCGCTGCGCGAGTTCGGCGGCCGCGCTCGCGGCGTCGCGGACCTGTTGCGCATAATTCGCGGCCTGTTCGGCGGCGACGGCTTCGACATACGCACGGCGCGCGTCGGCCGCGACCTTCAGCATCGCGTCGGCGGTTTCGAGCTTGGTCTGCTCGAAGCGGCGGCGTTCGATGTTCGTCGCGAGCGGCAGCGTCAGCAGCGCGAACACGTTGGCCGAGAACGTACGGCCGAGACTCAGTTCGCCGTCGCCGGCCCGCGTGCGGCTGAACGAGAAGCGCGGGTTCGGCAGCCGGCCTGCCTGCACGAGGTCGGCCTCCGACAGCCCGAGTTCCGCGTATGACGCCTGCAGGCCCCGGTTGTTCAGCAGTGCAAGCTGCACCGCGTCGTCCATCGACAGCGGTTTCGCGAGCAATTCCTTCGTCCGCTGGTCGACGGCTTCGCGGTCGGCATCGGTCCTGACGATGACCGCGTCTTTCCCGATGCGTTCGGATGCGGCGGACGACACGGCGTCGAAGCCGCCGTCCTTCGAAAACGTCGTGCAGCCAGCGAGGAATGCCAGCGCGAGCACGGTCGCGCCGATTCGCGGTGAAATCGCAAATCGCGTCATTGCCCGGCCCCTCCGTGCATCGAATGGGCTGCGCCGCCCGCCGGGTTTCCGGGCTTCGCGTGTCCGGTCGCGGGTCCCTTCGTGGGTGCCTTCGCGGGCCGCTCCATCACGTCCCGGTTCAGTTGCTTCCAGCCGGGGCCGGCGTCGTCGCGATACGACACGTAGCCGTCGAACGCGGACGTCGTCGTGACGTCCGGCACCGACGCTGCCGCATCGGCCGGATCGGAAAAGGCGGTTTGCGCGGGCGCGAGCGACGGCACGAGGCTCGCCGCGCCAAGCAGCGCCGCAATGATCAATCGCATGGATGTTTCTCGTCGTGAGTCGTGAGTCGTGCGGCGGACGTCGTGCGTTCGCCGGCACCGTGTGTGGATCGCGGCCGGTGGCCGCGGGCAGGGACTAGACGGAAATCCGGCGCGGCGGCCTGTCGATGCCGCCGGTCAGGAACGACACGACGACGGTCGAAGGCGCGAAAGAGACGATCGCGATACCGAGGTCCGACGTGACGGACACCGCAGGCACCTGCGCCATGCCCATGCCGAAACAGCAGGATCCGCAGGCGTAACAAGGCGTCGCATGCCGTGCGTGACCGTCGTGCTGATGCGGTTCGCCGTGCGTGCGCTGCATCGCATGCGACGCAGCGGGCGCAGCGACGCTCGCCCCATCCTCCGCATGCGGCACCGCAGCGACCGTGCCCGCGCACTGCATCGACCCGGCCGCGAACGACTGGATCGGCACGCACAGCGCCAGCAGCACGACGAGGATGAATTTGCGCCAGTACGACATGGATGCGGAATCAGGCAGACAATGACCGGATGAACGGGAGCGGCACCGCGACGGCGCGCTCCGGACACAAGACGGCCGCAGCTTATCGCCGCCGGCGTGACGACGACATGGCCGAAACATGACCGGATTTTCATGAAGGGCGGCATGGCATCGCACGCGCGCCGGATGACAATTCCGTCATCCTCCGGTCATCTTTCGCGCACGCGCGGCGCCGTAAGCTCACGCGTTACACTGACCGGCCGGAATCACCCACGGCCTGCACCACCATGCGGATACTGATAGTCGAAGACGAACCCAAGATGGCGTCGTACCTCCGCAAGGGGCTGACGGAGGCGAGCTACACGGTCGACGTGGCCGAGAACGGCCAGGACGGGCTGTTCCTCGCGCTGCACGAGGATTTCGATCTCGTCGTGCTCGACGTGATGCTGCCGGAACTGGACGGCTTCGAGGTGCTTCGGCGCCTGCGCGCGCAGAAGCAGACGCCGGTGCTGCTGCTGACGGCCCGGGAGGCGATCGAGGACAAGGTCACGGGGCTCGAACTGGGCGCCGACGATTACCTGCTCAAGCCATTCGCGTATGCGGAGTTCCTCGCGCGCATCCGCTCGCTGCTGCGCCGTGCGCCGCGCAATGCGCGCGAGATCCTGCAGGTCGCCGATCTGGAAGTCGACCTGATCAAGCGCCGCGTGCGGCGCGCCGACACCCGCATCGACCTGACCGCGCAGGAATTCGCGCTGCTGCAGCTGCTCGCGGAACGCGAGGGCGAGGTGCTGACGCGCACCTTCATCACGTCGCAGATCTGGGACATGAATTTCGACAGCGACACGAACGTCGTCGATGCGGCGATCAAGCGCCTGCGCGCGAAAATCGACAACGCGTACGAGAAGAAGCTGATCCACACGATCCGCGGCATGGGCTACGTGCTCGAGGATCGCGCGTGACCGTCGGCCCCGCACCTTATTCGCTGCTCCGGCGCCTGACGCTCGCGTTCGCAGCCGTTGCCGCGCTCGTGTTCGCGCTGACCGGCGCGTACCTGTATCGCTCGCTGTCCGCCGAATTGACCCGGCGCGACGACATCGAAATCGCCGGCAAGCTCAACCAGTTCCTGCAGCTCGCGCGGACGAGCGGCTCGACCGCCGCCCTGCGCGCCGACCCGGCCGTCTTCCATGAAGTGCTGCTGTCGCATCCGGGCGTCTATCTCGGCATCTACGACGGCGCGAACCGCCCGCTCGTCGAACACACCGACGCGGCCGGCCACACCCTCGCATCGGTGATCGCACGGCCGCAGCCGGCCGGTGCCTCGCGCGCGGCCGCCAGCCCGTTCAGCTGCGCGCCGCCCGGCATCGGCCCGTCGCGCTGCGTGCGTGCACGCGCCACGCTGCCGTCGGGCGAAACCGTCCAGGTCGCGGTGGCGCGCACGGCGGCCGATCGCCAGTCGCTGCTCGAAAGCTATCGCGTCGACATCTGGCTCGCGGCCGCGCTCGGCGCGCTGCTGGTCGGCGCGCTCGGCTACGCGGTCGCGTCCCGCGGCCTGCGTCCGGTCGAGAGCCTCGGCCGGCAGACGTCGCGCATCGAGGCGCACAACCTCAACGCGCGTCTCGACGCACGCGGCGGCCCGGTCGAGTTGCGCGAGCTCGCCACCTCGGTCAACCGGATGCTCGACCGGCTCGAGCGCGCGTTCGTGCGGCTGTCGCAGTTCTCGTCCGACCTCGCGCACGACATGCGCACGCCGCTCGCGAACGTGATCAGCGCGTCGCAGGTCACGCTGTCGCGCGCGCGCACCACCGAGGAATACGAAGCGCTGATCGATTCGAACATCGAGGAATGCGAACGGCTGCAGCGGATGATCGAGAACATGCTGTTTCTCGCGCGCACGGACAACGCGCGGCAGCACCTGAAGACCGCCGAACTCGACGCCGGCAACGAACTGCGCCGGCTCGCGTCGTATTTCCAGGCGCTGGCCGACGAGGCCGGCGTGCGGCTCGACGTGCGCGGCGAAGCGCCGGTCGTCGCGGACGCGACGCTGTTCCGCCGCGCCGTCAGCAACCTCGCGTCGAACGCGCTCGAACACGCGGAAGCCGGGTCGACGATCGAGCTGGCCGTCTCGACCCGGCCCGGCTTCGCGGTCGTCGAAGTCACGAACCGCGGCGTGGCGATTCCGCCCGAACAGATCGAGCGGATCTTCGAGCGCTTCTACCGGATCGATTCGTCGCGGCACGGCGCGGCGCGCAACGCGGGGCTCGGGCTCGCGATCGTCAAGTCGATCGTCGAACTGCACCGCGGCAAGGTCGAGGTCGTGAGTCGGGACGGACGCACGACGTTCGCACTGTATTTCCCGGCCGGCGCTGCGTGACACGCGCGTGACGTCGCCGCGCGCGCACACCGATTGCTTCCTGGAATTGCATGTGCGTCCGTCGGAAGGCGGCTTACCATCCCGAATGAAGCGGCATGACCGCACACGCTTGCCGAAAGCGGCCGGCTCGGCTAGACTGCCCTTCGTCTTTGGGGAGTAGCCTGCTTTCCATCCCCGGAAAGCGAATGCGTCAACACACTCGGCCTGCGGCCGTGGCGTATTCGGCCGTATCGGTCTGGCGAGACCATCGACGCATCGCGTCGTTCCTGGTCGGACGTCGGCAGATGCGTCATGGTTCGTCCACGTCCGACCACGGAGTCCCCATGTTCCTCCTGGCTTCCCTCTCGCGTTTCGCCACTGCCCGCCTGCCTGCCTGCGGAGGTGCCGCATGACCTTGATGCTCGTCGAACTGGCGTTCATGCTGATCGTCATCCTGGTCGCGGCCGAACTCTTCACGAATGCGCTCGAACATCTCGGCGAACGGCTGAAGATTTCCGAAGGCGTGACCGGTTCGCTGTTCGCCGCCGTCGGCACCGCGCTACCCGAAACGATGGTGCCGCTGCTCGCGCTCGCGGGCGGCACGTCGAACGCGGCGGTCAACGAGGAGATCGGCGTCGGCGCGATTCTGGGCGCGCCGCTGATGCTCGCGACGCTGACGACCTTCCTGATGACGCTCGCCGTGATCCGCTCGCGCGGACTGACCGGCACGATCGCGCCCGAGCGGACCGGCTTCGTGCGCGACCTGAACTACTTCATCGCCGCATTCGCGCTCGCCACCGTCGCGATGTTCGTCCCGCATCACGTGTGGGCGGTCCGCGCGCTGCTCGCCGCGATGCTGGTCGGCGTCTACGTGATGTACGTCGTGATGACGTTCCGCGCGTCGACCCGGCTCGTCGATGCCGGGCACGGCACCGAGGCGCCGCACGCGATGTTCCTGTCGCGCGTCGGGCTGCCGACCAACCTCGCGACCATCGCGCTGCAGCTCGCGCTCGGCGTCGCGCTGCTCGTCGGCGGGGCGAAGGGCTTCATCCACGGCGTCGAAGGCGTGTCGCACCTGCTCGGTATTTCCGCGCTGCTGCTGTCGCTGATCATCGTGCCGATCGCGACCGAGTTGCCGGAAAAGGTCAACAGCGTGCTGTGGATCCGCCGCAAGAAGGACACGCTCGCGTTCGGCAACATCACCGGCGCGATGGTGTTCCAGGGCACACTGCTGCCGGCGATCGGCATCATGCTGACGCCGTGGGAGCCGCGCCCCGAAGTGCTGACCGGCGTGGTCATCACGCTCGCGGCGGCGGTGTGGCTGCGTGTCAATGCGCGTGCGCGCGGGCTCGCGATCTGGGCGCTGCTGGCGAACGGGGCCGGGTATGTCGGCTATCTGTTCGTGACGCTGACGCGCTGAAGACGCTGAATGCACTGAACACGCTCGACGGCGCGGATCGGGCGCGTCGCCCGACAGGCGTACGCCCCCCGAACGCGACCGTCGTCACCGCACCGCGCTTGACGACGCTCGCGGCGGGCGGCCATGCCGCCCGCTTCCCCGCGCTTACGACGCCTTCACGAGCCTGACGATCGTCAGCGTGCCGTTGACGTTCTCGACGCGGACCTTCACCTTGTCACCCGCATGGACCTCGGCGAGCATGGCCGCGTCCTTCGCCTTGAACGCCATCGTCATCGGCGGCATTCCGACGTTCTCGAGCGCGCCGTGCTTCAGCGTGATCTTGCCGCTCGCGGCATCGACCTTCTTCACTTCGGCATCGGTCAGCGCGGCGTGCGACTCGGCCGCACCGCCCGACGACATCTTCATGCCGGACATGTCCATGCCCGACATGTCTCCTGCGGCAAGCGCGGGCATGGTGAACGCGCCGGTCGCGAGCACGGTGGCGGCAGCAGCAATCAATTGATTCATCTTCATCGAGACTCTCCAGTGGGGGTGGACGGCACGTTCATGCCGTGAGGAACTGCATCGGATTGCCGCTGACGGCTCGCGCCTCGCGCACGACGGCGCTGCAGCAGAAGCCACGCGGCGGGAATGACGAACATCGACAGCAGCGGCGCGGTGATCATGCCGCCGACCATCGGCGCGGCGATGCGCTGCATCACTTCGGAGCCGGCGCCGTGTCCGACCATGATCGGCACGAGGCCGGCCAGCACGACGGCGACCGTCATCGCTTTCGGCCGCACGCGCAGCACCGCGCCTTCGCGAATCGCGTCGAGCAGCACGGCATCGGTCAGCGGCGCGCCGGCGTCGAGGCGGCGCTGCAGCGCGCCCTTCAGGTACAGCAGCATCACGACGCCGAACTCGGCGGCCACGCCCGCCAGCGCGATGAAGCCCACCGACGTCGCGACAGACACCGCGTGGCCCAACGCCCAGACGAGCCAGAAGCCGCCGATCAGCGCGAACGGCACCGTGGACATCAGCAGCAGCGCATCGGCCGCGGAGCCGAACGTGACCAACAGCAGCACGAAGATCACGACGAGTGTCACCGGCACCACGGTGCGCAGCGTCGCCGCCGCGCGTTCGAGATACTCGAACTGTCCCGACCACGCGATCGAATAGCCGGGCGGCAATGCGACCTGTTGCGCAACGACCTGCCGCATCGCACGGACTGCCGTACTCAGATCGGTGCCGCGGATATCGACGTACACATAGCCGGACAGCCGCGCGTTCTCGCTGCGGATCATCGGCGGCCCGTCGGCGATCGCGATGCGCGCGACGTCGCCGAGGCGGATCTGCGCGCCGCGCGCGGTGACGACCGGCAGTTGCCGCAGGTTCTCGAGCGAATCGCGGAGCTCGCGCGGATAGCGCAGGTTGATCGGGAACCGCTCGCGCCCCGCGATCACTTCGCCGACATCCTCGCCGCCGATCGCCGACGACACCACCGACTGGATGTCGGCCACCGACAGCCCATAGCGCGCGGCCGCGAGCCGGTCGACGTCGACGTCGAGGTAGCGGCCGCCGTTCAGCCGTTCCGCGAGCGCCGACGTGACGCCCGGTACCTGTTTCACCGCCGCCTCGACCTGCGTCGCGATCGCGTCGATCCCCGCCAGGTCCGGCCCGGAAATCTTCACGCCGACCGGCGTCTTGATGCCGGTGGAGAGCATGTCGAGCCGGTTGCGGATCGGCGGCACCCACACGTTCGACAGGCCCGGCACCTTCACCGTGCGATCGAGTTCGTCGACGAGCTTCTCCGGCGTCATCCCCGGCCGCCATGCGCTGCGCGGCTTGAAGCGGATCGTCGTTTCGAACATCTCGAGCGGCGCGGGATCGGTCGCCGTATCCGCGCGCCCCGACTTGCCGAACACCGTGTCGACCTCGGGCACGGTCTTGATCAGCCGGTCGGTCTGCTGCAGCAGTTCGCTCGCCTTGTCGGCCGAGATGCCCGGCAGCGCGGTCGGCATGTACAGCAGATCGCCTTCGTCGAGCGGCGGCATGAACTCGCCGCCGAGCCGCGACAACGGCACGGCCGTCAGCAACAGCGCGGCAATCGCGACGCCGATCGCGCGCCACGGGCGCCGCAGCGTCGCTTCGAGCAGCGGCCGGTACACGCGGGTCAGCACGCGGTTGATCGGGTTCGCGTGCTCGGGCGGAATGCGGCCGCGCACGAGATACCCCATCAGCACCGGCACCAACGTCACCGACAGCGCGGCCGCGGCGGCGATCGTGTAGGTCTTCGTGAACGCGAGCGGCGCGAACAGTTTGCCTTCCTGACCTTCGAGCGAAAACACCGGCACGAACGACAGCGTGATGATCAGCAGCGAGAAAAACAGCGCCGGCCCGACCTCCGCGGCCGACGTCGCGACGAGTTCCCAGCGCCGCGCCGTCGGGATCGGCTCGCCGGGATGCGCGTGGCCGTATGCCTCCAGATGCTTGTGCGCGTTCTCGATCATCACGATCGCCGCATCGATCATTGCGCCGATCGCGATCGCGATGCCGCCCAGCGACATCAGGTTCGCGTTCACGCCCTGGTAGCGCATCACGATGAACGCGGCCAGCACGCCGAGCGGCAGCGACAGGATCGCGACGAACGCGCTGCGCAGGTGGAACAGGAACACCGCGCAGACGATCCCGACGATCACGAACTCCTCGATCAGCTTGTCGCGGAGGTTGTCCACCGCGCGCTCGATCAATTGCGAGCGGTCGTAGGTCGTGACGATGTCGACGCCGGGCGGCAGCGATCGCTTCAGGTCGGCGAGCTTCGCCTTCACCGCGTCGATCGTCGTCAGCGCGTTCTTGCCCGAGCGCATCACGACGACACCGCCCGCCACCTCGCCCTGCCCGTCCAGCTCCGCGATCCCGCGCCGCATCGCCGGGCCGACCTGGATGCGCGCGACGTCGCCGAGCAGCACCGGCGTGCCCGCGTCGTCGGTGCGCAGCACCACGTGCCGGAAGTCGTCGAGCGTGCGCAGGTAGGCGGACGAACGCACCATGTACTCCGACTCGGCCAGCTCGACGACCGCGCCGCCCGATGCCTGGTTGGCCTTGCCGAGCGCGTCCGCGACCGCCGCCTGCGTGATGCCGTACGCGCGCAGCTTGTCCGGATCGAGCACGACCTGGTACTGGCGCACCATCCCGCCGACGCTCGCCACTTCCGACACGTCCGGCACGGCCTTCAGCTCGAACTTCAGGAACCAGTCGTTGAGCGCACGCAGTTGCCCGAGGTCGTGACGGCCGGTGCGATCGACGAGTGCGTACTCGTACACCCAGCCGACCCCGGTCGCATCCGGCCCGAGCGACACGGTCGCGCCCGCGGGCAGGCGGCTCTGCACCTGGCTCAGGTATTCGAGCACGCGCGAACGCGCCCAATACGGGTCGGTGTGGTCGTCGAACAGCACGTAGACGAACGCGTCGCCGAACGACGAGTACGCGCGCACGGTCTTCGCGCCCGGCACGCCGAGCAGCGTGGTCGTCAGCGGATAGGTGACCTGGTCCTCGACGACCTGCGGCGCCTTGCCCGGATACGACGCCTTGACGATCACCTGCGTGTCCGACAGGTCGGGCAGCGCATCGAGCGGCGTCTGCCGCAGCGCATGCGCGCCCCACGCCGCGATCAGCACGGTGGCGAGCAGCACCAGGAAGCGGTTGCGGACGGACCAGCGAATCACGTGCGCGATCATCGCGTGCCTCCCTGCGGCTCGACCTTCGTCAGCCGGTAGCCGTCCTCGCGCTGCACGAACGCGAAACGCACCGTCTGGCCAGCCTTCACGTCCGGGAACGCGTGTGCCGACGGCTTGCCGAACGCCATCGTCATCGCGCCCCAGCCGAGTGCCGGCACCGGCTGGTGCGAGAACGTGATGTCGTCGTCGGTGACTTGCTCGACCTTGCCGGTGGTTTCATACACCGGCGCGGCCGCGGCGGCCGGCGCTTGCGCGGCGCTCGCGCTCGCCGCGCCTTCCAGCCGCGGCAGCACGCTTTTCAGGCTCGCTTCCGAATCGATCAGGAACTGCCCCGATGCGACGACCATATCGCCTTCGCTCAACCCGTCGAGCACTTCCGTGTCGCCGCCGACGTCGTTGCCCACCGTCACCGGCACAGGCCGGAGCCGGCCGTCGCCCGTCTTCACGATGACGATCGTGCGCTTGCCGGTCGCGATCACCGCTTCGGACGGCACCAGCAGGCGCGACACCGCCTTCCGCGCCGCGACATGCACGCGCATCAGCATGCCGGGCGTGAGCCTGAGCGCCGCATTGTCGACCTCCACGCGCGCCTGCAGCGTGCGGCTGCCCGTGCTGATGCCGGGCAGCACTTCGCGGATGCGGCCGGTGAAGTGCCGCGCCGGATCGCCCGCGAACGTCGCGTCGACCGCCATCCCCGGCTGCACGTTCAGCGCTAGCGCTTCCGGCACCTCGACGATGAGCCAGAGCGTCGACAGCCCGGCGATCTTCGCGAGCGTCTGTCCCGGCGCGACCATCGCGCCGTCCCGCACGTTCAGTTCGCTGACGACGCCGGTTTCCGGCGCGCTCAGCACGACGTGCGTCTGCGCGCGGCCGGTGCGATCGAGCGCGGCGATCATCGCGTCGGGCATCGACAGCGCACGCATCCGCGCGCGCGACGCATCGAGCAGGCTGCCGTCCATCCCGCCCCGCTTGAGCGCGAGATATTCCTCCTGCGGCGCGAGCCATTCCGGTACGAACAGCGACGCGATCGGCGCGCCCTTTTCGATGCGCTGCATCGGCGCCCGTGCGTAAAGCCGGTCGATGTAGCCGGTGACGCGCGACTGCACGACGTCCGCGCGAGATTCGTCGAATTGCGTGGTGCCCACCGCATCGAAACCGTCCGCCGTCTGCTGCCGGCGCACGGTCGCATAGCGGATGCCGAGGTTCTGCTGCAGGCCCGGATCGATCCGGACGCCCCGTGCGTCGCCGCCCTCGTCCGCATAGACGGGCTGCAGTTGCATGTCCATGAACGGCGATTTCCCCGGTTTGTCGAAGTGCTGGTTCGGCACCATCGGGTCGTGCCAGTACAGCACCTTGCGTCCTGCCAGCGAATCGGGCGTGCCTGCCGCCGCGACGGCAGCCGTTGCCGCGCCGCCCGATGCATGGCGCATGCCCGCGACATAACCCGCGCCGAGCAGCGCCGCGCCCGCGCATGCCAGCAGCACCGCACGCGCCAGTGATTGCTTCGTCATGAGGTTCTCCTTCACTGCGCGGCGGCCATCGTCGACGGCACGACCTGATATTCGAGCTGCGCCCAGGTCCGCGACACGTCGCGTCCGAGCTCGAGCACCTGCAACTGCGCGTCCAGTTGCGCGCGCCGGGCGGCGAACGTGTCGGCGAGCGAACCGGTGCCGGCCCGGTAGGCGGCCGTGGCGAGCTGCACGCGCTGCCCGGCGGCGGGCAACAGCGATTCGCGCAGGGTCGCGAGGCGTTCGCGGCCGCTTGCCAGCGTTTCGGACTGCGTACGGATATCGGCTTGCACCTGACGCAGCGTGTCCTCGTACATCAGGCGCGCCTTCGTCGCGAGCGCGGCCTTTTCGGCGACGTCGCGGTTCTGCCGGTTCTTGCGATCGAGCGGCAACGGGATCGTGACGCCGACGGACACCATGTTCGAATACGCGCCGCCGCGCTGCTGGTACGCGATCTCCCACGTCCAGTTCGGGCTACGCTCGCTGTCGGCCACCGCGGCGTCGGCCTCGGCGACCGCGATGTCGTCCGCGGCGGCGACGAGCGCCGGTTGCGACACGCGCAGTTCGTCCGGCGGCAACGACGCCACGAAGGATTCGGGCGCGGGCGGCGTGCCCGTCACGTCCGTGACGGGCGCAGCCGTCCAGCGGCCGAGCGCGATGAGTGCGGTGCCATAGGCCTGCCGCGCGTCGAGCACCTGATCCTGCGTTTGCGCCAGCATCGCGCGAGCCTGGACGACCTCGCCCGCGCTCGCCTTCGCGCCGCGATACGACGCCTGCGTCGCGTCGAGCTCATGCCGCATGTGATCGAGCAGCGCCTGGCGAAGCGCGAGCGCCTGCTTCGCGTAGATGGCGTCGAGCCAGGCCGCGGCGGTCCGCTGGCGCACCGTGGCCAGCTGCACGAGATAGTCCGCGAGTTCGCGGCCGACTCGCTCGTCGGCCAGCGCCGCGCGCAGCCGCCGCTTGTCGCCGGACACCCATTCCTGCTCGATGCCGATGCGGCGCATCGTCATGAAGTCCTGGCCGACGGTGAAGCGCTGCCCGCCGTTGACCGGCAGGTTGTCGATGCCGGCCTTGAGCATCGGGTCCGGCAGCTGGCCGGCCTTGACCGCCGCTTCCGAACTCGCGCGCACCGAAGCCTGCGCGGCCTGCATCGACGCGGAACGTTCGGTGGCGGACTGCAGCGCGGCGTCCAGCGTGACGGGCGACTGCTGCGCATGGACGCCCGCCGCCAGCAGCGCCGCCCAAAGCACGGGCGCGCGCCGGCACGCACGCCGCATGCGCGGTGTGCAGAAATCGAATGACATGGTGTAACCCCAAGTCGGAACCCGAATGGATTCCACGTCCCGAACACGGGACGAACCTCACCGCCTCGGCGGTGAACCGGTCAAATCGGGATCAGCTGATGCGGGGCGGGCGCCACAACCCGTTCGGGTCGCGGATCGGGACGGACTGCGCGTAGTGGAAGACGATCGTGCTGGCGAATGCAGCGGGACGGCTCACGTCGGCGCGGGCGGCCGGGTGATAGAGACTGCCGAACTGGCATTGGGCCGTCACCTTGCAGGCCATGCCCTTCGCTTTGGCCTTCGTGGTGTCGGTGGGCGACGCTTTCATCGAATCGCAGCCGCTCATGTCGGCGGACATGCTCATGCCCGCGTTCGCTTCCATCGACATCGTGTGCTGCATCGGACATTCACCGGTCAAGCCGCTGGCTGCCAGCCCGCTGATGGGCAGCACCGCGCAAAGCAGCAGCAGGACGAAGGTCCGAAGCAGTTTCATGGCGGCGATTATAGCGCGGCGGTTTGCGGTATGGCGCGGCGACGTGAGCGGCTTCTTACGGTGTCCGGCGCCGCCCCCAAAACGCGCTAGCGTGCCAGCCTGTCCGCGGCGAGCACCTGCTGCACGGCCGGCCGCGCCCGCACCCGCTCGTACCACGCGCGCAGGTTCGCATGGCGGCTCAGGTCGATGTCCGCGTTGTACACCGAGCGCATCCAGTCGGCCTTGCCCCAGCCCGTCAGCGCGAACAGGTACGCATCGGCGACGGTGAACGTGTCGCCCGTCACATACGGGTTGCCGTCGAGCTGCCGGTCGATCCACGCGAAGCGGCTGTCGAGCTTCTGCCGCACCGGGTCGACGTATTGCCCCGCCTGCACCGCGTAAAGCAGCGGGATGAAGCCCTTGTGGATCTCGGTGCCGAGGAAGTTCAGCCATTCCATCAGCCGGTAGCGGGCGAGCGTGCCGTACGCGGGCGCGAGCCGCGCTTCGGGGCGCCGGTCCGCGAGATACTGCGCGATCACCGGTCCTTCGCGCAGCATCGTGCCGTCGTCGAGTTCGAGCAGCGGCACGCAGCCGAGTTCGGTCACATCGTAGTAATTGCGTCCGTCTTCAATGACGTGTTTGCGCGCGTCGACCTTGATGACCTGCGCGTCGATGCCGCTTTCGCGCAGCACGATGCAGATGGCCTGCGAACAGCTGCCGGGAGCGTGATAAAGCTTCATGCGTTTCCTTGATTGGGTGGTTCGACTATCGATTCGCCGCGACGCGGGCGCTAATATCTCGCATCGGCGCGGCGCTGAGAAGAAGGCAGTCGTTTGTGCCGTAGTCACAAAAAAGTTACCGACAGGGTCAGCGGCATGAAGACGAGTGCGACAGGATGTTCCGTGGAAGAAGCGATGCGCATGCTCGGCGGCCGCTGGCGGCTGCTGCTCGTGTCGTATCTGCTCGACGGGCCGAAGCGCTTCAGCGACCTGCGCCGCGACATGCCCGGCATCTCGCAGCGGATGCTGACGCTCGATCTGCGCGCGCTCGAGGACGCCGGCTTCGTGCGGCGCACCGTGTATCCGGAAGTGCCGGTGCGCGTCGAGTACGATCTGACCGCGGACGGCGACCGGCTGCGGCCCGTCGTCGAGGTCATGCGCGCATTCGGGCTGTGGCTGAAGGCGCGCGATGCGCATTGCGAGGTCGACGCGCAAGCCGCGCTGCCCCGATAACCCCTTACCGAGAGAAACATCATGGAACTACACGCTACCGTCGGCGCGGCCACGTCCGATGTCGACGACGACGAAAGCTTCGCGAACATCTATTGCCACGACGCGGCGCAGAACTATTGCTTCTCGCTGCTGCGCTTTCCGGAGGAAACGTCGATCGAGGTGATGGTGCTCGACCAGCTCACCGCGCACGTGAACGACCTGTCGGTGCGCCTCACGGGCGACACGCTCGACGTCGAACTCGACGAGCGCACCGCCGCGCGGCTCGACGGCAACACGCATTACGTGATTCATCTTGCGCCCGGCGAACACGATCCCGTCGCGCTGCGCGCCGCGCTGAAGGAAATCTTCGACGGCAAGAGCGGATATCGCGACGACAGCGCAAGCGCGTAACGCGACCCGCCCGATACGCGTTCACATCCCGCGCGTTCGCCCGCCGCCCGCGACACGCGTTTCGCGATTCCTGCCGCTGCGCCTCGCGCCTGCGGGGGCGGCGCGACCTCGCGGGCGGCACGCGCTATGCAGCCAGCGCGGCCGCCTTGATGTTGAACGCGCGCAGCAAGTCCTCGCGGAACGCATCGACGATCGGCTTGCCGCTCGCGTTGCGCTTCATCGCGAGATGCAGCGGCACATCGAAGCCGAACGTCGCACGGCCGACGGCCTTCACGAGCCCACGCTGCTCGAACGGCTCCGCGTAATGCGCGGGCAGGTAGCCGAGATGGCCGCCCGACAGGATCAGGATCGTCGCGGCCTCGATGCTGTCCGCGCTCGCGGTCACGCGCCGCTCCGGCAGCGGACACTGTTCCTCCGGCACCGGATAGGTACGCCACACCCAGTCGTGCGCCTGCAGGTCGTCCATCGACACCGGCCGCGACACATGGAACAGCGGATGGCCGCGACCGCAGTAGATCACCTGCTCCTCGGTAAACAACGGCGTGTAGTCGAGCCCCGGCACGCGATGCCAGAAATACCCGATCGCGAAATCGAGCTGGTTGTTGACGAGGCCCTCCTCGAGTTCCTGCGGCGATGCGACCTTCATCGAGAACGTGACGGCCTGGTCGCGCTTGCGGAACGTGCCGATCGCGTCGGCGACGCGCGCGTTCTCGACGAGCGGCGCCTGCCCGATCAGCCCGATCGACAACGTGCCGACCAGCTTGCGGTCGATGTCGCGCACGCGCGCGACGAACTCCGACGTCGCCGCGACCAGCGTGCGCGCCGTGGCCGCGAAGCGTTCGCCCTTCGATGTCAGCCGAAAGCCGCCGCGACCGCGGTCGCACAGCTTGAAGCCGACACGCGCTTCCAGCGCGGAGAGCTGCGTGCTGATGGTCGACTGCCGCACGCCGAGCGATGCCTCGGCGGCCG
Organism: Burkholderia sp. Bp8994; assembly: GCF_003853805.1. Lineage (NCBI taxonomy): Bacteria > Pseudomonadati > Pseudomonadota > Betaproteobacteria > Burkholderiales > Burkholderiaceae > Burkholderia > Burkholderia sp. Bp8994. The sequence continues at coordinate 112,433 of NZ_QTQH01000022.1, read as the reverse complement.
TGATGCCGCGTGCGTCGACGACGGCCAGGAAGACCCGGATGAGCCGGAGATCGAGATCGGTGGTATTCGAAAACATGCTTCAAGCCGCTGCGCTTCTCGCGCGTTGCCGGGCCGGCACGACACCGGCCGCCCGCGCCGATGAACCTGACCGGACGCGCGCCGTCATCGGCAACGGCACGCGCCATACCCGTCGTTCGTGAACGACCGGCGCTTACATCGGGAAGCCCATCGCCTTGAGCCCGTTGATCCACGCACGCTTCCAGCCGCCTTCGGCGTCCGCGCCGTCGAATGCGTGGAACGTGATCTTCGCGGCGACCCAGCGCATCGGCTCGGGCGGGATGTAGCTCGGGCTCTGGTTCGCGATGTCGAGCTTGCGCTCCGGGCTGTCGCGGTCGAACAGGATGTTCAGCCCCATGAACGCGCCGAACCGGCTCGCCGCGACGCCGAAGCCCGTGTAGCCGGCGACGAACACGGCCTTGCCGCCGAGATAGCGCTTCGCGAACACCGAGCCGCGCGAGCAGTAGTCGATCGGGCCGCCCCACGCGTGCGAGAAGCGCACGTCGGCGAGTTGCGGGAAGGTCCGGTAGAACGCCTCCGCGAGCCGGTAGTAGGTTTCGCGCCGGCCGTCCTGGTGCGGTTCCGGGTCGCCGTCGAAGTGATAGCTGACCAGCCCGCCGAAGATGATGCTGTTGTTCTTCGTCAACCGGAAATAGTTGAGCTGCGTGCGCGTGTCGTACACGCCCTGGCGGTTCTTCCAGCCGATCCGCGCGAGCTGTTCGTCAGTGAGCGGCTCGGTCGCGAGCACGTGATCGCGCACCTGCATCACGCGGCGATTGATATCCGGAATGCCAACCTTTGCGGTGCCGCTGCCGAACACGACACGCGGCGCGCGCACGCTGCCGTTCGGCGTCGTCACGTACACGGTGCCGCCTTCGTCGGTGACGGTCGTGAGCGGCGTGTGCTCGTACAGCTTCACGCCGAGCGACAGCGCCGCGCGCTTGAGCCCCCACGCGAGCTTCGCCGGATGCACGATGCCGCTGCGGTTGCGCGACCACAGCGCGCCCGCGAACAGCGGCGAGTTCAGTTGCTCGAGCGTTTCCTCGCGGTTCAGCAGCACGACGTCGTGCCCGTATTCGCGATGCAGGTCGTAGTCGCCCTTCAGGTGCGCGAGGTGCCCGGGGTCCACCGCGACCGTCATCTCGCCGTTCCACTCGATGTCGGCGTCGATGGCGTAGCGCTTCAGCGTGTCCTCGAAGCCGTCGAGGTTGTGGTGGCCGAATGCCTCGAGCTGCGCGATGTCGTTCGGGAACACGCGCACCGCGTTCGGCAGCCCGTGCATCACCGACGTCGAGATGATCCCGCCAGCGCGGCCCGACGCGCCGTGCGCGACCTTGCCGGCCTCGATCAGCACCACGTTCAGGTGCGGCATCTGTTCCTTCGCCTGCACGGCCGTCCACAGCCCGGTGAAGCCGCCGCCGACGACCAGCAGGTCGGCCGTCACGTCGCCGACGAGTTCCGGCTCGGCGGCCGGCGCGGCCGGGTTGTCGAGCCAGTACGGGAACAGTTTCGTATTCGCGAGCGCCTCGGCGGCGCCCAGTGCGACCGGCGCGTGACGCGCGGCGTGCGCGTGAGCCGGTGCGGCTTGTGTTGCTTCGTTGACTTCCATTTCCATGATCCCAGCCATCCCACCTGATCGCGGCCCGCGCGTGCGATGCGTGCACGGCGTGCCGAATTCGCCGAATTCAGCGATTGCGCCGATTACTTCTATCGCCGCGGTTGCCTCGGTCGCGCCGACGGCGACGATCGGCGCGATGCACCGCAAGCCGCGACGCGCGCCTTCGACACCCGCGCGACGGACGTCGCCTGCAGTCGATCGAAAACGCCGCCGCCGGGCCTCGCGTCAACCTGACGACGACGCCACGGCGGCCGCTCACATCACGACTTCTCGAGCAGCACGTAGAACTTCTTCGCGTCCTCGATCGTTTCCCAGCGGCCCGCGAAACCGGCCGGCAGCAGGTAGCCCTGGCCCGGCGTGAATTCCTTGCGGTTGCCTTCGACATCGGTCAGCGCGATCCGGCCCTCGACGAGCCACACCGCTTCGTCCGCCGCGGTTTCCGGGAACTCCACGGAGCCGACCTTGCCTTCCCACCAGCCGATGAGGTAGCCGCCGCTCTTGCCTTCGGCCGCGCGCCAGTCGCTTTCGTCCATCCCGAAGTCGAGCTTCGTGAATTCGCCCACGCCTGCGCCCAGCGGCAGGATGTCCTTGATCAGTTTGGTCATTTGAATCTTTCGTCTCTCGATTGAAAAAAGCAGAGACAAAGTTACTCATTTACACTGCCCCGGTATGCCCCCCTGCGGGGGGGACAAACCGCGTTTTCCGCGGCGCGCAGGGTCGCAGGACTCCGTACCGTATTTCCCCCTAATGACGTTTTTGACTTCGGACGCTAGAATCGCCGCCGCTTTTCACCGGGGAACCGCATGCTGCTCAACGTGAACCCCTTCCACCGCGACACCGACCGCTTCAACGTGTCGTTCAAGGCGCTGGGCGAGCTGATCGAGACGGTCGGCACGCCGCACTTCGTGCCGCGTCTCACGCAACTGCTGAACGACGTCGTGCCGCTCGACGTCGCGCACGTCGAGCGCTCGCGCGTCGACGGCACGATGCCCACCGGCTACCGCTGCGAATGGATCGGCAGCAGCGGCATCGGCACCGCGACCGCCGACATCTCCGACGTGATGACGCTCTACTACGAGCGCTTTCTCGACAGCGACCCGCTGTTCGCGGGGCTGCGCGGCAAGACGGGCACGATGCTGGTCGTGCGCGACATCGCGGCGATCCCACCCGGCGAATTCCGCCAGCGGCTGTTCGACGACGTGCATATCGGCCATGAATGCGTGCTCGCGCGCGGCACCCGCTATGCGCAGCATTCGATCGCGCTGGAACGCGGCCGCGACCGCCCGCCGTTCACGCTCGCCGAAATGAACCGCTTTCGCAGCATCAGCGACGTGCTGTTCCCGCTGCTCGAGCTGCACGCATCGACCACCGCCGCGCGGCGCATCGCGCACCCGACGCCCGACGTGCATCCGCTCGCGCAGTTCGACGCGCGGATCGCGGCCGACGGCGTGAAGCTGTCGAAGCGCGAATACGAAACCTGCAAGCACCTGATCTCCGGCAAGACCGTGCCGGAAACCGCCGACATCCTCGGCGTGCGCGTCGCGTCGGCCGAGTCGTACGTGAAGCGTGCGTTCGCGAAGCTCGGGGTGCGCACGAAGCGCGAGCTGGCTGCGTGGGGCTCGGCCGTGCCGGCGTTTCCTGTGGCCGCAACGCGTGACCACGCAGGCAACGACGGCGACGACGCCGGCACGCCGCCCGCGATCGCCGGCTGATCCGGTCGCCCGCAGCCGGTCGCCCGCAGCCGGTCGCGCCGCGTCGATGCGGCGCCGCCGTTCGCATCGAGACCCGTCGATGTAAACGTTGCGACTTCAAGATCTTCGCGCCCGCGTTCTCCTCTACCATCGGCCGATCGCTTTTCACCATAAAGAGGAGACGGCCCCATGCACCGCGAACTGAACCAGCCGATGGGCGGCAACGAGATGCCGCGCTTTGGCGGCATCGCCACGATGATGCGCCTGCCGCAGGCCGACACGACCGACGGCCTCGACGTGTGCTTCGTCGGCGTGCCGCTCGACCTCGGCACGTCGAACCGCTCGGGTTCGCGCTTCGGCCCGCGCCAGATCCGCACCGAATCCGTGCTGCTGCGCCCGTACAACATGGCCACGCGCGCGGCGCCGTTCGATTCGCTGCAGGTCGCCGACATCGGCGACGTCGCGACCAACCCTTATGACCTGAAGGATTCGGTGCGCCGCATCGAGCACGCGTATGACGAGATCGTCGCGCACGGCTGCCGGCCGATCACGCTCGGCGGCGACCACACGATCGCGTGGCCGATCCTGCGCGCGCTGCACAGGAAATACGGCAAGGTCGCCGTGGTGCACGTCGACGCGCACGCGGACGTGAACGACACGATGTTCGGCGAGAAGATCGCGCACGGCACGCCGTTCCGCCGCGCGGTGGAAGACGGCCTGCTGCAATGCGACAAGGTCACGCAGATCGGCCTGCGCGGCACCGGCTATCACGCGGACGATTTCGACTGGTGCCGCCAGCAGGGCTTCACCGTCGTGCAGGCGGAGGAATGCTGGAACCGGTCGCTCGCGCCGCTGATGGCGCAGGTGCGCGAACGCGTCGGCGACACGCCTGTGTATCTCAGCTTCGACATCGACGGTCTCGATCCGTCGTTCGCGCCCGGCACCGGCACGCCGGAAATCGGCGGCCTGTCGGTGCAGCAGGGTCTCGAGATCATTCGCGGGATGAAGGGGTTGAACATCGTCGGCGCGGATCTCGTCGAAGTGTCGCCGCCGTACGATCCGACCGGCACCACCGCGCTCGTCGGCGCGAACCTCGCATTCGAGATGCTCTGCGTGATGCCGGGCGTCGCCTACCGCTAATCCGATCGACAGGAACACGTTCATGTCCACCGCCGAGCTTTCCCCTTCCGCCGCGGCCATCGTGCTGCCCGCCGCGCGCATCGCCGGCCAGCCCGTGCGCACGCATTCCGATGAAGCCGGCGCGCCGATCTTCGATGCGTCGACCGGCGCGACGATCGGCTGGCAGGAATTCGCGACGGCTGCGCACGTCGACGCCGCGGTCCGCGCCGCGCGCGACGCGTTCGCCGGCTGGCGCGACACGCCGGCCGCCGAGCGCGGCCGCCTGCTCGCGACGATCGCCGAGCGCGTCGAAGCCGACCGCGAGCGGCTCGCGGCGCTGCAGATGCAGGTGAGCGGCAAGCCGCCTTTCGAGGCCGACGCCGACGTCGGCGATGTCGCCGCGACGTTCGCGTATTACGCGACGCTGTGCGGAAACACGGCGCTGTTCGAGGCCGAGCCCGTCGCGTTGCCGAGCGACACCGTCGCGGCCGAACGCTTCCACGACGCGCTCGGCGTCGCCGCGCTGATCGTGCCGTGGAACTTCCCGATGGTCACGACCGCGTGGAAGCTCGCGCCCGCGCTCGCGGCCGGCTGCACGGTCGTGCTGAAGCCGTCCGAACTGACGTCGCCGGCCGAGCACGCGCTGCTCGACCTGATCGCCGAAGCCGGCGTGCCGGACGGCGTCGTCAACGTCGTGAACGGCGGCGCCGAGGTCGGCGCGGCGCTGACCGCGCATCCGCTGATCGACAAGATCTCGTTTACCGGCAGCACGGCCGCCGGCCGCAAGGTCATGCAGGCCGCGGCCGAGGACATGAAGCGCGTGACGCTCGAACTCGGCGGCAAGTCGTCGCTGATCGTGCGCGACGACGCCGATCTCGACGTCGCGGTGTCGCTCGCGGTCGCCGGCGCCTTCACGAACGCGGGCCAGATGTGCTCGGCCACCGCGCGCATCCTCGTGCACGACAGCCTCTATCGCAGCTTCATGGCCGCTTTCGAGACGGCCGTGCGCGCGCTCGTCGTCGCGCCGCCTGCCACCGCGGAGGTCGCGATGGGGCCGATGATCTCGGCCGCGCACCGCACGCGCGTCGAGGCGATGCTCGCGCAAGGCATCGCGGCGGGCGCGCGCGTCGCGTTCAGCGGGCGCGTCGCCGAAGCCGGCGGCAACGGCTTCTTCATGGCGCCCGTCGTGGTCGCGGAGCCGCCCGCCGACAACCTGCTGTGGACCGACGAGGTGTTCGGCCCGGTCGCGTGCGTGAAGTCGTTCCGTACCGACGACGAGGCGATCGCGCTCGCGAACGACACGCGCTACGGGCTCGTCGCGACCGTCGTGACGCGCGACGCGGAAATCGCGAAGCAGTTTCAGGCACGCGTGCGTGCCGGACTCGTGTGGATCAACGCGCCGCAACTCATCTACCCGCATGTGTGCTGGGGCGGCTTCGGGCTCAGCGGAATCGGCCGCGAACTCGGCGTGACGGGCCTGCGCAGCTACCAGGAACTGCGCCACGCGATGCGCGCGATCGATTGACCTGCGCGGCCGTTCAGGCCGCCGGCGGCACCATCCCCGGCGGGCCGGCGCGGCACCGCGGGCCATGCCGGCCGCGCGGGATGCCGAAGCCGCCGGGCACAGCGGCCCGGCGCATCTTCGGCACCGTCACCGTCGATGCGCGGCCGCTTCGGCCTCCGTATCGTGATACTCGACGAACGCCGCGATCTTCCCGCTTTCGATCGTGAGCAGGTGCACCCAGTCGTCCTCGTAAGTGCGCCCGGTCGAATGGACACGCCAGCGTTGCGTGCCGAGCACGACGACCCGGTTGCCGCTCGCGATGAACTCGAGCGGCTCGAAGCGTTCCGCGGTCTGCGTCGACGCAAGCGCCGCGAAGAACGCCGCGACCGCCTGCGGCCCATGTCGTCTGCCGACGAACGGAACGACGTCGGCCGGCCCCGGGATGAACCAGTCGACGCTGTCGGACAGCGTCTGCAGAATGCCCTCGATATCCGCGCGGCCGAACGCCGCGTATGCCTGCTGCACGAGTTGCACGTTGTCTTGCTCGCTCATCGCCCCCTCCCGTCATCGCAGGTTCGCCGCGTCGCGGCGCGGAATTCCGCGCCGCGGACAATTCAGCATAGTCGAACCGCGAAGCGGCCCCCATGAGGGTCTCCGGCAATCGGGCCGTGTGGATTCCGTATGAGCAATCCGTTGCGTGGTCGCATCGCCCTGCCAGGTGAAGCAACGCGCCGATGAATACGCGGCATGGCCGCGATCGGCGCTCCGCCACGAGACGAGATGCGGATGAGTCCGCGCCGATATCCCGCATAATCGGGCGTTGAGCGCCGCCGCGGGAAGAGACATCGTGCGAGCGCATCAATTCAAAACAGGAACGGGTGCGATCCGGCTCTCGCTGCAAGGCGGCGGCGGCCGCCCCGGGGGAAGACCAGGCAATCCCGCTGAAGACAGGACACCGACACATGGACCGAGCCGAGCACATCAGCATCGAACAGGCGGTCGATCTGCCCGCCGACGAACTGAACGGATGCGACTTTTCGTTCGAGATCGCGTGGGAGCTGAATGCGCCGTACCAGGATCTGCTCGATTTGCGCGCGCTGCCCGTGCAGCGCAAGGACTACGGCTTCGATCCGGCCGGCTGGGCGCGCGAGGCGTCCGGCGGCACCGCGCTGTTCCGCGCGAGCGCGGGCGGGCGCCTCGCGGGATTCGTCGCGATCACGGAAAGCTGGAACGGGATGGCCGAGATCGCGGAACTCGCGGTCGATCGCAGCTGCCGGCGGCAAGGGATCGGCCAGTTCCTGCTCGCGGCAGCGGAAGCGTGGGCGCGCAGCCGCGGGTTCGGCTTCATGCGGCTCGAAACGCAGGCGAACAACGTCGCGGCCTGCTGCACGTACGCGCGGGCGGGCTTCGTCGTGGGCGGCCACGACCGCTTCCTGTACGCCGACGGCGCGAACGACGGGGAAGTCGCCCTCTTCTGGTACAAGGATCTGCGCGACGGGCAAAGCGCGAAGAGCCGGACGGTCGATCCGGAATCGATGCGGCCGCTGTCCTGACCGACGACCCGCCGCCGCCCGCTCCGGTCCTGCTTTCGCCTTTGCTCGCCTTACTTCCGCGTCGCGACGATGAACAGGCGCGGGAACGGCAGCAGCACGGTGCCGTCGTCGAGCGACGGGTAGCCATCCGGACCGGCGAGCGCATCGCGATAGCGCGCGACGAACGCGTCGCGTTCGCCTTCATCGAGTGCCGCGAGGAACGGCCGCAGCGCGCTGCCCTTGAACCATTCGACGACCGCATCGGCGCCGCCGCGCAGCGGATGGTAGTAGGTCGTGCGCCAGACATCCACCCGCGAACACGACGGCGACAGCAGCGCGTAGTAATACCGCGCGTCGAACCGCTCGGTGCGCGCCGCGCCTTTGAGCTTGTCCGCCCAGGGCCCGCCCCCGGCGACCGCGCGCATCAGCCGGTGCGCGGGTTCGTCGAGGTTGTCGGGCATCTGCACCGCGAGATGGCCGCCCGGCGCGAGCCGGCCGACGAGCGACGGAAACAGCGTGTCGTGCGCCGGCACCCATTGCAGCACCGCGTTCGACAGGATCAGGTCGTAGCCGCCCGGATCGTCCCACGTGGAGACATCCGCGAGATCGAAACGCAGCGCGGGCAGGCGCTTGCGCGCGGCCGCGATCATGTCCGGCGACGCGTCGATCCCGCGCACCGTCGCGTCGGGTGCACGCGCGATCAGCGCTTCGGTCGAATTGCCGGGCCCGCAGCCGATGTCGAGCGCGGTATGGATCGGCGTGTCCGGCACGGCGGCCAGCAGGTCGCGGACAGGCCGCGTGCGTTCGTCTTCGAATCGCACGTACTGTCTGGCGTATTGATCGGGTGGCGTTGTCACGATATGCCTCCGGGTCGGCGTGGACGGCGTCGCGCTACCCGTCGCCGTCGATGCAGCACATGCTGCGATCCCGCCGGTCTTCGGTAGCGACGCCGGCGCGGTGACGTCAGGCTACCTCGCTCAAAGCGTCTTGACCATGAACACGCGTGCCGTCCCTTCCGGCTCGCACGGCACCTCGCCGAACGCCTCGTAACCGTGCTTCCGGTAGAAGTCCGGCGCCTGGAACGTAATCGTGTACAGCACCGCGCGGGCACACCCGCGCCGCTTCGCTTCCGCTTCGGCCTCGCGCAGCAGCCGGCTGCCGAAACCGCCGCCACGCAGCGACTCCGGCAGGTAAAAGAGGTCGATGAAGAAGAGGCCCAGCGACGTCCGGCCGGTGAGGCCGCCCACGACCTCGCCGGTCGCGGGATCGGTCACGTAGACGTCGAGCGCCGCCGTGTCGGATCGGCCCGTCATCGCGTGGTTGAACTCGCCGAGCTTGCGGCTGATGAGGTCGCGTGCGGCCGGCTGCTCGATGTCGGTCAGTTGAAGCGAAACGGCGGGATGCGCGTTCATGGCGTGAAGGTGTACGTGAAGGGGCCGCCGGGCCTGCAGCGCCCACGGCGGACGTCGTGAATCGACGCGAAACGACCAGGCGTCAGTTGTACCCGAGAATCGCCACCGCCGCGACATCCGGCCGATCGATCGTGCTGCCGACGAGCGACGTCATCGGCTCCTGCAGCACGGCCTGATACGACGTCACGCGCACCTCTTCCGGCGCGCCGGCGTCATCCCGAACGGGTTCGTCGAATGCGTCGTAGCCAGTGAAAAAAACCGCTTGCGATTGCGTAAAAGTCATCTCCACTCCTTTCGATATGTCGTCGATGTTCTGATTCAATTTGCCTGTTTCAACGCCGCCGCTTGCACGGCTGCGCCGCCATGCGCGGCCTCCGACCGCGCGAGCTGCGCGCGCGTGCGCCGCGTGATGTGAATCACCGCGAACACGACCGGCGCGATCAACAGGCCCTCCGCCAGTTCGGGATCGACCGGCAGGTTCATCACGTGCAGCGCCTTGAACGCCGCGGTCGCGAGCGACAGCACGTAGTACGAAATGGCCGCCACCGACAGCCCTTCGACCGCGTGCTGCAGATGCAGCTGGTTGCGCGCGGTGCGCTCCATGCCCGCCAGCAGGCGCGTGACGTCCTTTTCCTGCGCGAGATTCACACGCGTGCGCAGCAGGTCGACCGCGCGCGCGATCCGCGCGGCGATCTGCTCGTGACGCGCCCACACGCTGCGGCAGGTTTCCATCGCCGGCGCGAAGCGCCGCTCCATGAACTCCGCGATCGTCGGCATCCCTTCGATGCGCTCCTCGCGCAGCTCGTGGATGCGCGCCAGCACGAGCTTTTCGTAAGCACGCGACGCGCTGAAGCGGCCGCCGGACCCCGACAGCGCTTCGACCCGCACCGCGAGATGCGTGAGCTTCACGAGCAAGGCCGCGTCGTCGCCGTCGGCGCCGCCCGCGTCCATCCGCTGCATCAGCGCATGCAGCGCCGCGTGGATCTCGTCGAGCTCGCGGCTCATGCGCCGTGCGACCGGCAACGCGAGCAGCGCCATCATCCGGTACGTCTCGATTTCATGGAGGCGCTGCAGCAGGCGGCCGCCCTGCTCCTCGCGGAAATCCTCGTCGACGACGAGAAAGCGCATGAAGCCGTCGTCGCGCACGTGCCAGTCGCAGTACACCTTGCCGCCGCCGAGCACGTTGCTGCCGACGAGCGCGGGCCCGTCGATCCAGCGGCGCAGGTCGCCGCACACGAGCCGCGCGGCATCGCCCGACAGCAACTCCATGCGCACCGCGACGAAGCGGATGCCCGCGAGCCGTGCGAACCAGGCGGCCGGGATCCCTTCGATCGCGAGATCGTCGAAATAGCCGGTGTCGCGGCGCGGCGCGACGAACGTGAAGGTCGAGAATTCGGTATGGCGCTCCCACTTCAGGTACCAGCCGCCCGGCGATTGCACCGCGTAGTGGGTCGCGCCGTCCTGCGGCGCGGCAATGCCGGTGTCGCGGCACAACGCGTGCAGCAGCGTTTCGTGGATGTCGGGCTGGCCGTCCGCGTAGATCGCGTAGTGCGTGAGCGACACGGCTTCGGCGAGCCGCAGGAACGGCCGCGCATGCAATTCCGCGGCCAGTGCGGCACGCAATGGATGATCCATCATCGGTACACCACTCTTCCCTGTTCGGCGCTGCGTGCCGGGCACGCCGGCGTGATCGCCGCACCGCATCGAACGATGCGGCCGGCTCGATGCCACTATGGCAGACACACAGCGACAATAAAAACGCATAATGCTGATCGTTACGTTCAGTTTTCCTGATACCGATGAAGATGCTCGATCACGACGTGCTGGCCACCGTCGTCGCCGTCGCGGAAACCGGCAACATGACCCGCGCCGCCGAAGCGGTGAACCGCTCGCAATCGGCCGTGAGCATGCAGATCAAGAGCCTGGAAGACGCGATCGGCCGGCCGCTGTTCGTGCGCAAGCCGCGCAGCATCGTGCTGACGCGCGAAGGCGAGGTGCTGCTGGGATTCGCCAGACGAATGCTGGCGCTGCGCGACGAGGCGTGGGCGGCCGTGGTGCGGCCGGAAGTGACGGGTAAGGTGGTCATCGGCGTGCCGGACGACTATGCGTCGTCGCTGCTGCCGTCGGTGCTGAAGAAATTTTCGGCGACCTATCCGAAGGTCGAGATCCAGGTGATCGGGCTGCCGAGCAGCGCGCTCGCGCCGCTCCTGAAGGACGGCACGGTCGATCTCGTGTGCGGCACGCGCATCAAGGGGCTGTCCGGCGACTTCATCCGCCACGAGCCGATGGCGTGGGCCGCGATGACGAACGGGCCGCGCGTATGGGAAGAACGGCCGCTGCCGATCGCGGTGTTCATGCCGGGCAGCGTCGCGCGCGAGAACGCGATCCGCAGCCTCGAACGCGCGAAGCTGCCGTTCCGCACTTCGTATGAAAGCCCGAGCCTGCTCGGTCTGCTCAGCATGGTCGAGGCCGGCCTCGCGGTCGCGCCGCTCGCGCGCTGCGCGATACCCGCGCAACTGTCGATGCTCGGCCGCTCGCACGGGCTGCCCGATTTGCCGCCGCTCGAACTGATCCTCGCGCGCAGCACGAAATCGAAGCGCCCGCCATGCGACTTTCTCGCGGAACAGCTGATGGAAGACCTGCAGCGGCAAACCGGGCAGACCGGCGACGCGTGATCAGCGCGTCGCGCCGAACCCGGCCGCGCCCAGCGCCGCATTGACGTTCGCGGCCACCCGATCGACGAGCGCTTCCAGCGTATCGCCGCATACCTGCGCGTGTTCCGGCGCGACGTGCTCCGCGCGTTGCCAGCCCCACTGCGCGCCCGACACGACCGACAGCGTCGCGCCGAAGCGGTTGCCATGGCGGCGGCCGAAAGTGCTCACGCGCCGCCCGGCCACGTAGTCCTGCTCGGGCAGGCAGAGCCGGATCTCGACCGCGACCTGGTCGCGATCGTTGACGCGCGCGGCGGGGCTCACCGACGCTGCGAACACCTTGCCGATCCGCCAGGTCACGAAGCTCTCCCAGGCCTCGAGCGGCCCGCCGGCCGCGTCGACCCGCTCGGTGTCCACCGACCACTGGTGCCGGTCGGGCACGACGATCGCCTGATGCAGCAGCATTTCGGCCACGCGCACCGTCGTCACGAGCTGACGCGCGAGTTGCTGGCCGGACGGCAGCAACGCCGTCCGTAACCGGCCGCTCGTCGGCCGCGCGACAGGTACGGCTTCCAATAGATCCATGACTCCTCCGTATTCGTGATCGGCGCCGCGCACGCAGCATCGCGCGCCGGTTCGCCGCCTGCGGGCGGACGACACGGCGACCGGCGATCGGGCGGCGGATCGGACAAGCCATCAAGGAACGAACGACAACCCACGAGCAACAAGCGTTCCCGGCTTTACCATCCGGTCGGCCCGACATGCAACCGGCGCGCGACCGGCCCGATCACCGCATCGGCCTGCTGCGCGATCAGCATGTGCAGGGTGAAATCCAGGTCTTCCGGCGCGATGTCGAAGTGCACGTGGACCACGTCGCGCACGGCACGCGCGCTGACGACATACACGCCGAGCGGGGAATGCAGCAGCGCCGCGAGCCGGGCGTGCGCGCGCTCGCCGGAATCGGCCGTCAAGGTGACGGGCAACTGCAGGCGCGGGCGCGGCGGCGGGAACGGAATGACATTGCCGGGTGCGCCGGCGCGCAACTGGCGGCCGGCGACATCGCAGGCGGGAACGGGATGAATGAAGGTCATGGAGCGGACGGAGGCCGTCCCGGCTGTTCGACACGTCCCCAGCTTAGAAGAGACCGGATAAACGTCGTGCAAAAAAACGGGCCGCCCGTGCAAAAAACGGCACGGGGGACATAACACGACACCGAGCTGCGGCGGGCCGCGCGGTCGTCATGCGCGCGTTGCGACCGCGCGCCGCGGTTCGCGTCAATCTCACCCGCGTTTGCGCCGCCCTGCCCCGCTAAGCGAACGCTTCGAGCGACGCGCGCCGCCGCTCGTCGACCATCGATTCGATCAGCGAAACCAGATCGTCGGTCAGCGGATCGCAGATGCCCGGCGAGCGATGCAGTTCGAGATCGGCCGCCGGCAGCGGCGGCAGCCCGTCGGTCTCGTCGAGCACGCGCCAGTTCTCGGGCAGCGTGCAGCGGTCGATCATCGTCACGGCCGCGCCGTGGTTCACCGCGATCTTGATGCCGGTCGGGCTCTGGCTCGTATAGACGACGTGATACGGCCGCTCGGCCGTCGCGAGCGCCTGCAGCCCGCGCTGCCGGTAGCAGCACGTCTCCGGAAACAGCGCGAGCGGCACCGACGCCTGCGGGCCGAGCGCGAAATCGCGGTGCGCGGCCCACACGACCTCGTGCCGGCCGAGCAGCCGCCCGCCCGCGTTCGGCCCGTGCCGCACGACGAGCGCGACGTCGAGCTCGCCGGCCTGCAGCCGTTCGAGCAGTTCGAGCGAGGTGCGGCAATGCACGTGGAAGCGCGCGCCCGGCCGCATCGCATAGAACGACTTCAGCAGGTCGGGCAGCCAAAGCTCCGCATAGTCCTCGGGCAGCCCGAAACGCACGACGCCGCGATCGCTGCTCGCCTGCTTCAGCGCGAGGATCGCGTCGTTCTGCACCTGGATGATGCGGCGCGCATGGATCAGGAAATTCTCGCCGTCGCGCGACAGTTCGAGCCGCCGGCTGTTGCGCATGAACAGGTGCGTGTCGAGCCGCTCCTCGAGCGTGCGGATGCGCAGGCTGATCGTCGATTGCGTGCGATGCAGTTGCCGGGCCGCAGCGGTGAAGCCGCCGCTCTCGACGACGGCGACGAATGCGCGGATCAGCTCGGGATCGAGCGAACTGAGCTTCGACCAATCGGGCCTTTGAATGGCAGCCATCGGAATTACTCGCTTTCGAAAAAAGAAGGGAAGACGAAAGATAGGGCTCGGAGCACGCCGATTGTTGTCCGGAAGCGCCCGGCCCTCCAACCCCTGCCCGGGTATGACAAACCCGGAGCCGGTTCGCGAATGCCCACCCGCCGATCCCGCCCCGCCCGCCGTCACGACGCCGGCCGAGGCCCGCCCGGCGGGCCTCCGCGCGCCGGGCTCAGGGCATTCCCGGAGACGACGAAAACTCATAGCCCGATCAGAAAACATCGATTCACCGGCCGCGCCGCGGCCCACCACAATCGCCTCACTCCCAACCTAATCGACGAGACACCGCAATGACCGCATCTCAACCCAGGCAGCTTTACATCGGCGAAGGCTTCGAAGGCCCCGGCGTCAACCTCGCGCACATCAACGTGCTGGTCGGCCCGCGCAACGGCCCGGCGGGCCAGGCGTTCGCCACGGCCCTCGCGACGCCGTCGGCCGGCCATGCGCCGTTCGTCGTGATCGCGCAGCCGGGCGTGCCGACCAAGCCGCTCACGCTGTACGTCAACAAGGCGCAGATCGCCAACGATTTCCACGGCAACGCCACGTGGGGCGCGTCGCAGGCCGGCATCGCGAAGGCCGTGGCCGAAGCGCTCGAGAACGGCACGCTGCCGCCCGAGGCGGAAAACGACTGGGTCGTCGTGTCGGCGAACTGGGTGAACCCGCAGACCGACGATCTCGATGCCGTGTTCGAGAACAACTATCGCGCGTGCCGCAACGCGATCGTCGCCGCGATGGAAGGGCTGCCGCATCGCGATGCGGTGTTCGCCGCCGCGCGCGACGTGTCGAACCCGTTCTACACCCCGAAGAAAAACTGACGACGACAAGCGGCCGACACAAGGCCGCACCTGGAGGAAACATGGAATACGTCCGCCTCGGCCAGTCCGGCCTGAAGGTGTCCCGCCTGTGTCTCGGCACGATGAACATGGGCACCCCCGAATGGAAGCCCTGGATCTTCGACGAAGCGCAGAGCGAGCCGATCGTGCGCCGCGCGCTCGACGCCGGCGTCAACTTCATCGATCTCGCGGACTTCTATTCGACGGGTGTCGGCGAGGAAGTGGTCGGTCGCATCCTGAAGCGCAACGCACGCCGCGAGGAGCTCGTCGTGACGACCAAGGTCGGCTACGACATGGGCAGTTATCCGAACGCGGGCGGCCATTCGCGCAAGCACGTGCTCGACGGCATCGACGGGTCGCTGAAGCGGCTCGGGATGGATTACGTCGACATCTTCATGCTGCACTTCTTCGACGTGAACACGCCCGTCGAGGAAACCATGAGCGCGCTGCACGACATCGTGCGCGCGGGCAAGGCGCGCTATATCGGCGTATCGACGATGTACACGTGGCAGTTCGCGAAGATCATGCAGGCCTGCGAACGAAACGGCTGGGACAAGCCGATCAACATGCAGCTGCAGCTGAACCTCGCGTATCGCGAGGAAGAGCGCGAGATGGTGCCGTACTGCATCGACCAGGGCGTTGGCGTGTCGGTGTTCAGCCCGCTCGCGCGCGGCCTGCTGACCTGCGAGCCGCAATCGACGCGCAACCAGACCGACTTCTTCACCGCGCAGATGTACGGCGACGCTGCGTCGCTCGCGATCGCGGAATCGGTCGCGAAGGTCGCGAAGCGCCGCGGCGTACCGCCCGCGCAGATCGCGCAGGCGTGGGTGCTGAGCCGCCCCGGCGTCGCGAGCATGCTGGTCGGAGCGGATTCCGTCGCGCAGTTCGACAGCGCGCTCGGCGCGCTCGAAACGCAGCTCACCGAAGAAGAACTGCACGAACTGGAACGCAACTACACGCCGTGCGACCTGATCAACGACTACACGGCCGGCAAGCGCATCGCGCGCGCGTCGCGTCCGGCGCAGGGCAGCTTCGCAACGGACTGAAGGGCTGCGGCTCCGATGCACTGAAGGAACGACACACCATGAACGAATTTCTGAGGACCGGCCATTACATCGGCGGCGAATGGCACGAATCGCATGGCGCGAGCGATGCGACCTATCCGGTGTTGAACCCCGCGACCGGCGAGACGATCGCGAAAGTCGCGAAAGGCGGCGCCGACGACACGCAGCGCGCCATCGACGCGGCCGCGCACGCGTTTCCTGCGTGGCGCGCGCTGACCGCGAAGGAGCGCGGCGCACGCGTGAAGCGCTGGGGCGAGCTGATGCTCGAGCATCGCGATGCGCTCGCCGAGCTGCTGACGCGCGAGCAAGGCAAGCCGCTCGCGGAAGCGCGCGGCGAAGTCGCGTACGCGGCGAGCTTTTTCGAATGGTTCGCGGAAGAAGCGAAGCGCATGTACGGCGACGTGATCCCGAGCCCGAAGCCGGATTCGCAGATCGTGGTCACGCGCGAGCCGGTCGGCGTCGTCGCGGCGATCACGCCGTGGAACTTCCCGCTCGCGATGATCACGCGCAAGGCCGGCCCCGCGCTCGCGGCCGGCTGCACGATGGTGCTGAAGCCGTCCGAGGAAACGCCGCTGTCGGCGTTCGCGCTCGCAGTGCTGGCCGAGCGCGCGGGCGTGCCGGCCGGCGTGTTCAACGTCGTGTCGGGCGACGCGGTCGCGATCGGCGAGACGCTGACGAGTTCGTCCGTCGTGCGCAAGCTGTCGTTCACGGGCTCGACGCGGGTCGGCAAGCTGCTCGCGAAGCAGTCGGCCGACACGCTGAAAAAGCTGTCGCTCGAACTCGGTGGCAACGCGCCGTTCATCGTGTTCGACGATGCCGATCTCGATGCGGCGGTCACGGGCGCGATCGCGTCGAAGTTCCGCAACACGGGCCAGACCTGCGTATGCGTGAACCGCTTTCTCGTGCAGGACGGCGTGTACGACGCGTTCACGCGCAAGCTGGCGGACGCCGTGCGCACGCTGCGCGTCGGCAACGCGCTCGCCGGTGAAGTCGACCAGGGGCCGCTGATCAACGAGGCGGCGCTCGGCAAGGTCGAGCGGCACGTGGCCGATGCAACCGCGAAGGGCGCGCACGCGCTCACCGGCGGCAAGCGCCACGCGCTCGGCGGCACGTTCTACGAGCCGACCGTGCTGACCGGCATGACGCCCGACATGCTGATCGCCGAAGAGGAAACCTTCGGTCCCGTCGCCGGCTGCTTCCGCTTCACGACCGAGGAAGAGGCCGTCGCCGCGGCCAACGACACGCCGTTCGGGCTGTCCGCGTACTTCTACACGCGCGACCTCGGCCGCGCGTGGCGCGTGTCGGGTGCGCTCGAGAGCGGGATGGTCGGCGTCAACGACGGGATCATCTCGACCGAAGTCGCGCCGTTCGGCGGCGTCAAGCAATCGGGGCTCGGCCGCGAAGGCTCGAAGTACGGCCTCGACGAATACGTGGAACTCAAGTACACGCTGATGGCCGGCCTCGGCCGCTGACCGCTCCCCGCGGTCGACCCGCGCCGCGCGCCGCCCGGGCGCGCGGCGCCTTGCAGGGCGCTCGCGGGCATTCCTGCCCGCGCAGGCCGCTGCATCGCGCATGACAACCCAGGAGGCAGCTTGACCCCAGCCAACGTTCAATCCGGCACCGCGCGCGCGTTGCCGCTGTCGCGTGGCGCCGAGGCGCCGCACCGCCCCGTCGCGCTCGACGACGTGCCGCTCAACCGTTTCCACGTGAAGATCGCCGGCCTCACGTTCGGCGCGCATTTCACCGAAGGCTACACGCTCGGCACGATCGGTTATGCGCTCGCCGCGCTCGGCAGGCAGATGCCGATCGACGCGTTCTGGATGGGGATGATCGGCAGCTCGGCGCTGATCGGCATCTTCTTCGGCAGCCTCGTGTTCGGCTGGCTGTCCGACCGGATGGGCCGGCAGAAGATCTTCCTGACGAGCTTCGTGATCATCACGGCGGCCGCGTTCGCGCAGTTCTTCGTCACGTCGCCGCTCGAACTGTGCGTGCTGCGCGTGCTGATCGGCTTCGGGATGGGCGGCGACTTCACCGTCGGCCACGCGATCCTCGCCGAATTCTCGCCGCGCAAGCATCGCGGTGCGCTGCTCGGCTCGTTCAGCGTGATCTGGACGCTCGGCTATGTCGCCGCGAACGTGCTCGGCCTCGCGTACGGCGACGCCGCGCCCGACGCATGGCGCTGGCTGCTCGCGTCGGCTGCATTGCCTGCGCTGATCGTGCTGGTGCTGCGGATCGGCACGCCCGAATCGCCGCGCTGGCTGCTCGGCAAGGGCCGCGTGCAGGAAGCGCGCGCCATCGTCGCGAAACATTTCGGGCCGCACGTGACGCTCGACGGTTCGGCCGAACCGCAGGCGAATGCCGGCTTCGCGCGACTGTTCCGGCGTGACCTGATCCGCCGCACGCTTTTCAACTGCGCGTTCTTCGTGTGCCTCGTGATTCCGTATTTCGCGATCTACACGTTCCTGCCGACGATCCTGAAGACGATCGGCCTCGCCGAAGGCTTCGGTGCGGACCTGCTGCTGAACGCGTTTCTCGTGCTGGGCGCGCTGATCGGCATCTGGCTGACGATCCGGCTGTCGCGACGCGGCTTCCTGATCGGCTCGTTCGCGGTGACGTGCGCGTCGCTCGTCGCGCTCGCGGTGCTGCCGTCGGCGGCGGCCGTCGCGATGATCGTCGCGTTCGCGATCTTCACGCTGACGATGTCGGCGTTCAGCAACCTCGTCGGCGTGTTCCCGCCCGAGTGCTTCCCGACCGAAGTGCGCGCGAGCGGCGTGGGCCTCGCGATCGCGTGCAGCCGGCTCGGTTCGGCGATCGGCACGTTCCTGCTGCCGGCCGGCATCGCGACGCTCGGCTTTCACGCGACGATGTTCGCGCTCGCGGGCGTGTTGCTGGTGGGGATGATCGTGTCCATCGCGTGGGCGCCGGAGACGAAGCATCTGACGCTGGAGGAAGCGTCGGGGCATTGACGAGGGTGGCGGGCTGCGTGGCCGCCGGCTTCATCGCGCGCGAGGCTTTTGCCTCGACTCGCCGCCGATGCGCGCCGGCGACACCGAGCGCGATTCTGTCGCACCCGGTCGTGGGCGGGCTCGCTCATTCCGGGCGCGATGAGATGCTCGCGTTCGCTCAGAACAGAATCGACGCGTAGTCCCTCGCGCCGTGCAGGACGTGAAGGATGTCGATCCGCGTCGGCGGATCGCCGACGACTCGATAGAAGATCTGGTAGTTGCCGTACACGCGGTGCCGCACGCCGTAACGCTCGAAGCGCGGCACCAGCGGAAACGCCAGCGGCATCGCGGCCAGACTCATGCACTTGTCGCGAATCTCCCGCACGAACGTCACGGCACGTTGCGGGTTGTCGCGTGCAATGTAATCGGCGACCGCTTCGAGTTCGGCAATCGCAAAATCGGACAGGCGCACGATCAGGCCTGCCGATCCGCCTGCGCCCGATACTTCGCCTCGAGACGATCGAAGACTTCCGCCGCCTCGGCGCCGCGCCCTGCTTGCGCATCGGCCAGGCTGCGCGCGATCACCGCGTCCAGCGCGTTCAGTTGCGCCTCGCGATCCTGGATCAGGCGCACGCCTTCGCGCAGCACTTCGCTCTTGGACCCGTAACGCCCCGATTCGACCAGCTTCGCGACATAAGCCTCCAGTTGCTGGCCCAGTTCCGCACTGATCATGTCGACCTCCCGAACGGATTGAATTCGATCCATGAAGCGTATCCCGGTTATCAACTATTATCAAGAAGACGATCTCCAGAGGGGCAGCGCGAATGCTTTCACATCCGATCGGCCGGATGAACGGAACCTCATTCCGACAGGCTGCTGCGGCGCCGGCATTCATCCGGTTTTCGCCTTCACTCGTGAAGCCTTGCCGAACGCTCACCATGCGGACACCGATCATGATCGAAGACATCGTCACGCCACAACCCGGCCTGAAGGTCTATGCGTCGGACACCGACGTCCTCGCCGCGCACCAGGCCGCACTCGCGCGCCATTTGCATCCGCTCGTGTCGATCGACCTGTCGGCGATCGATCCGTATTGGGAAGGCTGAATCTACCCGCTCAGCCCGGTCGAACCTTATGACGGGGTCGTCGGACAGGACACGGCCGCGCACCACAACGACTATCTGCGCGCGAACTGGATCGGGTTCCGGCTCGACGAAAACAACCGCTATACGTTGCTCGGCGACCCGCGCTACTTCTATCCGGAGAACCCGCCCGACACGTACGGCGCAGGCTTTCGCAAGAAACTGGACGCGCATTACACCGGGCAACAGGCCATACGAGCCGGTCGGCCGCGCGGCGCTGCTGACGTTCGACTGGTCGTAAGGCCGGCGGGACGGCGGGCGTTCCGTCTCGCGGTTGGCCGTTCGGCGGACTCGGCGCGGCGGATTCGCGGCGATATGCTGGGGTTTTCCATTCTTCCGGCCGCCATGTCTACCCAACCCGTCGATCTCAGTCATACGTTGCCGTACGAGAAGGCATTTTTCGACGGTCACTTGGCGATCGAGCGTAACGATCTGGACATCTCCGCATTGCTTGGTATGGATGACGAAGTTCCTGACGGGTTGCTCGCTTCGTTATGCGGCGCGCCGTCCGGATCGGACGTACAGGCCTATCTCGACAGTGCGGGCAGACTGACGTTCTCCGTCACACACCCGACGTTGATCCAATCGGAAAACCGGATATCCGTCTTCCAAACTGGCGACTCGCAGGTACTCGAACTTCGCTCAATCGATCTGGTCGACAGCGCAGCCGCCGGGCTCGGCGCGGCTATGCTCTGGAGAATCGTTCGAGCATGTGATACGTTGGGCATCGCCCGGATCACCGCCTTCGCGATCGGCGGCCGCAAAGCGCCGCCGGAGTCGGGCGGCCAGCGGCTCTACGGATACTACGCGTGGCCGAGGTTCGGCTTCGACGCTTCCATTCCTGGCGCGCACGCAGACGAAGCCGCGCTGTTCCAGTTCTTTCGGGGATACCCGGTCGGGCTGGCCGATGGCTCGCTTCGATCACTACGCATGCTTTATACGACTCGAATCGGACGAGACTTCTGGCGAGCCGCCGGATCACATCGGTGGATGACATTCGGCGTTGCATCGCATGGCGCATCCGTGCTGGCGCTACGCGATTACTTGATCGAGAAGGGGATTTACGATGCCAGAAAAGCATAGCCCGATAACCCGATTCCGGATTGCGCGGCCGTCAGCGGCACGCAGGCGCACGACGAACGGGAATCGTGTCGTCCGGCGCGCGGAAATGCGACGACTCCTTGAAGAATTCCTCGCATACGAACTCCGTCGCAATCTCGCGCGTGCGTCCTCCGCCGAACTGGCCGCACCGCCGATCAGCACGCCCGCCGCGCCGCTGCCGAGAACCGTCTTCAACGTGGGACGCATCGATCCGTCGAAGTGCAAGTTACCCATCATTTCGGAAGCCGAGGCCAGAGCCATCGGGGGCCGCGAAACGTTCATGCACTTCGGCCTGGACCCCGATTTGTATTCCTCGGCTGGTGACACTCTCTGACAGAATCGACGACAGCGACCGGGGCGATCCGCACGACCTCGTGACAACGGGTATCGGCACACGATCATGTCGCCCCGACCACGCCCTACCCCCGCCGCCCCGCCTGCCCCCGCAACCACGCGGCAAACGCAACCACGTGCTCGACCGCGATACTCTCCGGCTCGACATCGAGCCAATAGCCGAACGGTCCGATCGGCTGCACCGGCGACAGCCGCACGAGGCTGCCCTCGGCCATCTCCTCCTCGATCATGTTCAGGTCGACCACCGCGAGCCCCGCGCCCTTGCGCGCCGCGCGGATCGCCTGTTCGAGCGTGGAAAACTCGATGCCGTCGGTGATCCGCGCCACCGGCACGCCGGCCTGCTCGCACCAGTCGGCCCATAGCGTCAGGCGCTTGCCTTCGTGCAGCACGTGCAGCGACGGCAGCCGGCCGAGCAGCACGTCGAGCGCATCACCGCGATAACGCGGCGCGCCGACGAGCGCATGCCGCTCCATCAGCAGCAGCTCCGACTGCATCCCCGCGCGCGCCGCGCGCCCGAAGCGGATGTGGCAATGGCAGTCGTCGGCCGGCTCGGTGCGGATCGACAGCTCGACGTCGGGCAGCGCCTGCGCGAGCGTGCCGAGCCGCGGCGAAAACCACTGCGTCGCGAACGTCGGCGGCAGCGACACCGTCAGGCGCCGCTTCGCACCCGGCCGCGTGGCGGCGACTTCGTCGACGCCGCGTTCGATCGTATCGAACGCCTGCCCGATGAACGGCAGCAACCGCTGGCCGGCATCGGTCAGGCGCACGCCCTTGTGATCGCGCTCGAACAGCCGCGCGCCGAGCGCCTCCTCGAGCAGCCGGATCTGCCGGCTCACCGCCCCCTGCGTCACGCACAGCGAAACCGCCGCACGGTTGAAGCTCAGGTGACGCGCGGTCTCCTCGAAAAATCGCAGCGCGATCAACGATGGCAGGCGTCGCATGATGTGTGTCCCTTTCGTTCGTATCGTTCGTATCGTTCGTGCTGTTGCGAGCCGGCGCCGCCGACCATCCTGCGGGCAGCCCGGTCGCAACGAGGCGCGCCAACCGCCGCGCCGTAAAAGCCCCTGAGGCCCGCGCGCTCCGTCGCATCCATTGACCGTCCCCGCGCCCGCGCCGCCCGCCTACAATAAGCATCCCGCACCAGACACGACACCGCCCCGTGAGACGCAAGATGCCGGCGCTGAACGCGCTGAAAGCCTTCGAGATGGCCGGCCGCACCGGCAGCTTCACACGCGCGGCCGAGTTGCTCAACGTGACGCAGAGCGCGGTGAGCCGCCAGGTTCGCCAGCTCGAGGGCCAGCTCGGCGAAACCCTGCTCGAGCGCCGCCATCACCAGCTCGAACTGACGGCGGCCGGCCGCGTGCTGCTGCGCGCGCTGCAGCAATCGTTCGACAAGATCGAGCTGACCGTTCGCAGCCTGCAGGAAAAAACCCACCTGAACCGCCTGCGCGCGAACGTGCCGCCCACCTTCGCCGCGCGCTGGCTGATGCCGCGGCTCGGCCGGCTGCGCGACGCGCATCCCGAATTCGAGCTGAGCCTCACGACCCGCATCCACGACAGTCTCGGCGAATCGCGCGTGCTCGACTGCGCGATCCGCTTCGGCGACGGCGAATGGGACGGTTTCGACAACGCACTGCTGATGCAGGAGCAGCATATCGCCGTCTGCGCGCCCGCGCTGTATGCGCGGCTGCGACAGGACGGCGCGCCGATCGACCTGAACCGCTTCACGCTGCTGCACGTGCTCGCCACCGACGACCAGCGCTACCTGACTTGGCAGCACTGGCTGAAGGCCGCCGGCATCGCCGACGTCGACACGCGCGGCGGCTACGAATTCGACCTGCTCGACCACGCGATCCGCGCGGCGATCGACGGCCTCGGGATCACGATCGCCGATCGCCACATGGTCGCGCGCGAACTGGCGACCGGGCAGCTGATGCAGGTGCTCAACGTACACGTCGACGGCCACCAGTCGTACTGGTTCGTCACGCGGCCCGAGCAGACGAACCTGCCGCACATCGTCCAGTTCCGCGACTGGCTGCAGCAGGAAGTGTGGCTCGCGAAGCGCCATCTCGAACCGTCGTCGCCGCTGCCGCAAGTGCCGCTGGCCTAGCACACGATCCGCGCCCCAAGCGTAGCCGACCGCCCCGCGCCGCGCCGAAGCGTCAACCGCGGCCGACACCTTACCGGCTCCCGCTCGCGCGCGCATCCGGATCAGTCGGAAAAAATGCGGCCTCGCCACCGCCGGTCCCGCTACCGGCCCGCGCCACGCAAGCCTTGCCGGACGCGCGATTCCGGCCGATCGAACGAGTAACGTGCGTTTTTCTCATGCTCGACGCGAAAATAAGTCGTTTGTCGTGTGTTAAACGCATGAAGAGAATGGCCTCTGTCCCGTACCGCGCGTGTCGCCACCCGAAGCGATCCGCCCGCATTCATCGGAGGAGTCACTTCATGCGCACCGAACGCAACTACGTGAACGGCCGTTTCGTCGCCCCGGAAAGCGACGCGTTCATCGTGGTCCACAATCCCGCCACCGAAGCGCCGTTCGCGCACGTGCCGGCCGCGACGCCGGCCGACGCGCTCGCCGCCGTCGACGCCGCGGCCGCCGCGCAGAAGGCGTGGCGCAAGCTGCCGAGCGCCGAGCGCGCCGTGTACCTGCACCGCTTAGCCGACGCGCTGACCACGCGTGCCCCCGAAATCGGCGCGGCGCTCGCGCAGGAATCCGGCAAGAGCATCGAGGACGCGTCGAACGAGGCCGTCTACGCGGGCCAGATCACGCGCTATCACGCCGAGTGGGCGCGCCGGATCGAGGGCGAGATCATCCCGAGCGACACGCCCGACGAGAACCTGTTCCTGCAGCGCGAGCCGATCGGCGTCGTCGCATGCCTGATCCCGTTCAACTATCCCGTCTACACGCTGCTGCGCAAGGTCGCGCCCGCGCTGATCGCCGGCAATACCGTGGTCGTGCGGCCGAGCAACCACACGCCGGTGTCCGCGTTCGAGATCGCGAAGGCGGCCGACGAAGCGGGCTTCCCGCCTGGCGTCGTCAACATCCTGACGATGGATCACGCGACGGCCGAAGCGCTGTGCACGCACCCGGCAGTCGGGATGATCACGCTGACCGGCAGCGTGAACGCGGGCCGCAAGGTGCTCGATTACTGCAAGGCGAACATCGCGAAGCCGTCGCTCGAACTCGGCGGCAAGACGCCCGCGATCATCGAGCCCGACGCCGACCTCGAACGCGCGGCCGCCGCGCTCGTCGCGTCGAAGACGACCCATTGCGGCCAGCTCTGCACGGCGATCGAGCGCGTGTACGTGCACGACAGCGTGCACGACCGTTTCGTCGCGCTGCTGAAGGAGAAGATGGCCGCCGTGCGCATCGGCGACCGTGCGCAGGACGCCACGCGGATGGGCCCGCTCGTCAGCGCATCGGCGCGCGCGCACATCCACGGGATGGTCGAACGTGCGATCGCGGCGGGTGCGACGCTCGAAACCGGCGGCGCGATTCCCGACGGCCCCGGCTTCTTCTACCCGCCCACGCTGCTCACCGGCGTGCGGCAGGACATGGAGATCGTGCAGGAGGAAACCTTCGGCCCGATCATGCCCGTGCTGCGCTACACGACGATCGACGAAGCGATCGCGCAGGCGAACGACCACCAGTTCGGCCTGTCGTCGGTGCTCTATACCGAGCGCTACCGCACCGCGATGACCGTCGCGAACGCGATCGAGGCCGGCGAGCTGTACGTGAACCGCACGCCGGCCGATCCGTACCAGGGCTTCCACGCCGGCTGGAAGCGCTCGGGCCTCGGCGGCGACGACGGCAAGCACGGGATGCTTGAATTCACGCAGACGCGCCTCGTCGTCATGAAGTACTGACACCGCCGCACCCAAGCACCGTTTCCGGCGCGCGCGCGACGACACCCGCCGCGCGCCGCCCTGACCCACCAGAACATAAAAAACCTGCAGGCATCCGCCTCAAGGACGCCTGATGGAGGAAGACATCATGCCGACCCAACCGTCGACGCCCGCCGCGTCGCTCGCGCTGCACGACGACGCTCACGCGTCGCAGCATTCCCGCGCGCAACGCTACCTGCAACTGCTGCTGCTCGTGATTGCCGCGGGCGCGATCTACCCGATGCTGTATCTGCGGCAGGTGTACCAGCCGACGATGCTGCAGTTTTTCCATATCGACGACGTGCAGCTCGGTTACCTGTATTCATCGCTCGGCACGATCTTCCTCGTCAGCTACCTGCCGAGCGGCTGGCTGGCCGACCGCCTGTCGCCGCGCTGGCTGATCTGCTTCTCGCTGCTCGCGACGGGCGCGCTCGGGCTCGTCTACGCGACCGGGCCGTCGTTCGACACGCTCGTGCTGATCTTCGGCGGCTGGGGGCTGACCACCGGCCTCACGTTCTGGGCCGCCGTGATCAAGCGCGTGAACATGATCGCGGGCCCCGACGAACAGGGCCGTTTCTTCGGGCTGCTCGACGGCGGCCGCGGGCTCGTCGAGGCGCTGCTCGCGACGATCGCGATCACGCTGTTCGCCTACGTGACGCAGGCGCGCGGCGGCACCGATGCGGCCGGCTTCACGCTCGTCGTGCATCTGTACGCGTTCTTCTGCATCGCGCTCGGCGTGCTGCTCGCGCTGGTGAAGGACCCGGCGGGCGCGGGCGATCGCAAGGCCGTGACGGAACGCCGAAAAGGCAGCGTGCTGACCGACCTGAAGACGCTCGCGGCGATCCCCGAGCTGTGGCTCGTCGCCGCGATCGTGTTCTGCGGCTACCAGGTGTTCTGGGCGACCTACAGCTTCTCGGCCTACCTGCACGAAGGCAATTTCGGGCTCAGCGCGACGGCGGCCGGCTTCATCACGACGCTCAAGCTGTGGATGCGCCCCGTCGGCGGCATCGGCGGCGGCTTCCTCGGCGACCGCGTCTCGAAGGTGTCGGTGCTGTTCTGGGCGCTGGTCCTCGCCGCGCTGTCGCTCGTCGGGCTGATCGCAGCACCCGCGCATAGCCCGCAGGCGATGCTCGTCGTGCTCGTGCTGTTCATCGGCATCCTCACCTATGCGATCCGCGGCCTCTACTGGTCGCTGCTCGACGACTGCAAGGTGCCGACGCATTGCGCGGGCCTCGCGATCGGCCTGATCTCGGTGCTCGGCTATTCGCCCGACGTGTTCGTGCCGCTGATCAACGGCTACGTGACGCATACCTGGCCGGGCGCGCACGGCTACCAGCTCTATTTCGGCTACATCGCTGCGATCGCGCTCTGCGGCGCGGGCGCGGCCGCGTTCCTCAAATACCGCCTCAACCGCCTTTCCCGTATCCAGGAGTCCGCATGAAGATCGTTTCGCTCGAAACCCATATCGTCGCCGTGCCGCCGCCGCATGTCGGCGGGATGTACTGGATCTTCGTGAAGCTGAAGACCGACGACGGCATCGAAGGCGTCGGCGAGATCTACTCGGCGACGTTCGGCCCGAAGGCGATGGCGCCGATCATCGACGACGTGTTCGAACGCCACCTGCTGAACCGCGACCCGCATCACGTCGAACGGCTGTTCCGCCAGGCCTATTCGAGCGGCTTCACGCAGCGACCGGATCTCACGATGATGGGTGTCGTCAGCGGCCTTGAAATGGCGTGCTGGGACATCATCGGCAAGGCCGCCGGCAAGCCCGTGTACGAACTGCTCGGCGGGAAGATCCACGAGCGGCTGCGCTCGTACACGTACCTGTACCCGAAGAACGCGAAAGGCGAATACGACTACGACGATCCCGACCTCGCGGCCGAATGCGCGGCGCAGAACGTGAAGCTCGGCTTCACGGCCGTCAAGTTCGACCCGGCCGGCCCGTACACGGCCTACTCGGGCCACCAGCTGTCGCTCGAAGTGCTCGACCGCTGCGAGACGTTCTGCCGCAAGGTGCGCGAAGCCGTCGGCAGCAAGGCCGACCTGCTGTTCGGCACGCACGGGCAGATGGTGCCGTCGTCGGCGATCCGGCTCGCGAAGCGGCTCGAGAAATACGACCCGCTGTGGTTCGAGGAGCCGGTGCCCCCCGGCCAGGAAGAGGCGATCGCGCAAGTCGCGAAGCACACGTCGATTCCGATCGCGACCGGCGAGCGCCTGACCACCAAGTACGAATTCCACAAGCTGCTGCAGGCGGGCGGCGCATCGATCCTGCAGTTGAACGTCGCGCGTGTGGGCGGCCTGCTCGAAGCGAAGAAGATCGCGACGCTCGCCGAAGTGCACTACGCGCAGATCGCACCGCACCTGTACAACGGGCCGGTGGGCGCGGCCGCGAGCATCCAGCTCGCGACCTGCACGCCGAACTTCCTGATCCAGGAAAGCATCATGACGTGGGGCGGTTTCCACGCCGAAGTCGTGAAGACGCCGATCCGCTGGGAAGACGGCTACATCGTCCCGTCGAACGAGCCAGGCCTCGGCATCGAACTCGACATGGACGTCGTGAGGCGCCACACGCCGTACACCGGCGAACGGCTGCACCTGCAGATGGGCGAACACCCCGTCGACGTGAAGGATCTCGCTCCCGCGAAGGGCTGAGCGCAAAGGACAGACATGAGCTACGACTACATCATCGTCGGCGCGGGCTCGGCCGGCTGCATCCTCGCGAACCGCCTGAGCGAATCGGGCCGGCACTCGGTGCTGCTGCTCGAAGCGGGCGAGCGCGACGCGTCGTTCTGGTTCAAGGTGCCCGTCGGCTTCACGAAGACCTACTACAACCGCCGCTACAACTGGATGTACTACAGCGAGCCCGAGGCGCAGCTCGCCGATCGCAAGCTGTACTGCCCGCGCGGCAAGGTGGTCGGCGGCTCGGGCTCGATCAACGCGATGGTCTACGTGCGCGGCCAGCGCAGCGACTACGACGACTGGGCGGCCGCCGGCAATCCGGGCTGGGCGTACGACGACGTGCTGCCGTACTTCCGCAAGCTCGAAACCCACGCGGCCGGCGCGACCGATCCGCAGCATCACGGCGCGACGGGGCCGATCCACATCACGTCGATGAAGGCCGACGTGCATCCGATCGTCCACGAGTTCCTGAAGGGCTGCGGCGAACTGAACCTGCCGCGCACCGACGATTTCAACGGCGCGCAGTTCGAGGGCGCGGGCATCTACGACCTGAACACGAAGCACGGCGAACGCTGTTCAAGCAGCTTCGCGTACCTGCGTCCCGCGCTGGGCCGCGCGAACCTCACGCTGCGCTCGGGCGTGCTCGTGCGGCGCGTGACGTTCGACGGCACGCGCGCGACCGGCGTGGTCGTCGCGGGCGGGCATGGCGACGAAACGCTCGTCGCCGCGCGCGAGGTGATCCTCGCGGCCGGCGCGGTCGATACGCCGAAGCTGCTGCAACTGTCGGGCGTCGGCGATCCGGCGCTGCTCGCGCGCCGGCGCGTGCCGCTCGTGCATGCGCTGCCGGCCGTCGGCCGCAACCTGCAGGACCACCTGTGCGTGAGCTTCTACTTCAAGGCGAACCGGCCGACGCTGAACGACGAGATGGGCACCCTGCTCGGCAAGATGAAGATCGGCTTGCGCTACCTGCTGACGAAGCGCGGCCCGCTCGCGATGAGCGTGAACCAGGCGGGCGGCTTCTTCCGCGGCACGGCCGATGCGCAGGAGCCGAACATCCAGCTTTACTTCAACCCGCTGTCGTACCGGATCCCGAAGAGCGACCGCGCGAGCATCAAGCCCGAGCCTTACTCCGGATTCCTGATCGCGTTCAACCCGTGCCGGCCGACGAGCCGCGGCACGATCGAGATCGCCTCGAACCGCGCGGAAGATGCCGCCAAGATCCACATCAATGCGCTGACCACGCAGAAGGATCTCGACGAGGCCGTGCAGGGCAGCAAGGTGATTCGTGCGCTGATGCGCGCGCCGGCGCTGAAGTCGATGACCGTCGAGGAAATCTCGCCGGGGTCGCAGGTCGATTCCGACGAAGCGATGCTGCAGTATTTCCGCGAGCAGTCGGGTTCGATCTACCACCTGTGCGGCTCGTGCGCGATGGGGCCGGACGCCGCGACGTCGGTGGTCGATGCGTCGTTGCGCGTGCACGGGCTGCAGGCGCTGCGGATCGTCGATGCATCGGTGTTCCCGAACATCACGTCGGGCAACATCAACGCGCCGACGATGATGGTCGCGGAGAAAGGCGCGGATCTGGTTCTGGCGGATGCGGGGCGTGGCGACGCGGCTGCCGTGAGAGCAAGCGAACGGGAAACGGTCACGCATTAAGGCGGCTGCGTTCTCGACGATGCGGGCAGGCGCGCGCGATGCGGTTGCGTGCCGGCCCGGCGATCGGCTTCACGATGCGACTCAACTCAACGCAACGTCAACGCCACGACTACGCCCAATAGGACAACACGATCAACGGGTCGCCCCCTTCCTTCGTTGCTCGCCAGTTGATGAACGCGCTGCACTCGACGAGCGCGGCGAATATCTCCGGATTGCGATCCTTCAACGCTCCCGCATCGTCGATCCGCAGCGACACTATGCCGTGCTCGTAGCAATAGTCGCTCATGCAATCGTTCCATGCATCCATGTTCCGGCCGTAGTAACCCGGAAATCCGAATTCGCTCGCGAAGTAGTCGTGAAACTTCGCCCAATCGCCAAGCGCTTTTCCGTCCACGCTGAATCGGTTCATCGAGCCCTCTCGTTCATCGGAAAATCACTACCGCCGTTCGTTTTTCACGCCCCGAAGGCCGGTTCGCCGGCATCGAACAGGTCACACCCGCCCGGGCCGATCCCGCAGATCGTCGACACACTGCAGTGAACCGCATCTCGTACTTCAATTCACCTCCAGTCCCGCGCCCCGCTCCGCACGCCCACCTCGTCGAACACCCGCACGATGTGATCGATCATCGCGCTCATCCGTGCGGTATGCCGCAAGTCCTTGTGCGTCACCATCCAGACTTCATAAGGACGCGCGGACGTACGCGCCGGCCACACGCGCACCAGCGCGTCGCGCTCCGCGATCGGCACCGGGAGCTCGGCGAGCCCGAGCCCGGCGCGCGCCGCCGCGCGCAACATCAGATTCGAATTCAGCCCCGACACGATCCGCCCCGCGCGCACCGGCTCGCCGACCACCGTGAGCGGGCCGCGTGCATTCAGGTGCGGCAGGAAGCACACGAGCTCATGCCCTTCGAAGCCGGTGCCGGGCACCGGTTCGCCATGCCGCTCCAGGTATTCCTCCGACGCGTACAACCCCGTCGGCCACGCGGCGAGCCGGCGCGTGAGCAGATCGGGATTGTCGGGCTTGATCGTGCGGATCGCGATGTCCGCCTCGCGCTTGGCCAGGTTCTCCACCTGCGTCGACGTGTTGAGCAGCACGCGCACGTCCGGATGCTCGTCGTGCAGGTCGCGCATCGCGCGCATCACGAATTCGAGCCCGATCGTATCGGTCGTCGTCACGCGCACGTCGCCGGCAAGACGCCGGTCGACGCCCTGGGTCTGCCGCACCAGGTCGATCGCCGATTGCTCCATCTTCTCCACGTTGCGCAGCGCGACCTCGCCCACCGCGGTCGGCACGTACCCGGCCGACGTGCGCAGGAACAGCGTCGCGCCGAGCGCGCGCTCGAGCGCCGCGAGCCGCCTGCCGACCGTCGCCTGGTCGAGCCCGACCGCCCGCGCGGCGCCGCGCAGGCTGCGTTCGCGGTGGATCGCGAGAAAAATGCGTGCGTCGTCCCAGTTCAAGCGGTTTCTCCGGTGTGATGCAAATTTGCATCTGTGGTCGTGAAAATCGCTGCGCGAATTCATCAAGGCCCAAGCCTATACTTTTTTCACCGACCACTCACCAGTCTTTTCGAGGCAAACATGTCCGATACGCTCTCCCCCGTTCCCGCCGACATGGCGGCAGTCGAAATCACGCGCCCCGGCGGCCCCGAAGTCCTGGCGACCGCACGTCGCCCCGTGCCGCGGCCGAAGGCCGACGAAGTGCTGATCCGGGTTCACGCCGCCGGCGTGAACGGCCCGGACGTGCTGCAACGCAAGGGGCACTACAACCCGCCGCCCGGCGCATCCGACATCCCGGGCCTGGAAATCGCGGGCGAAGTCGTCGCGACCGGCGCAGCCGTGCGCGGCTTCGCGCCGGGCGACCGGGTCAGCGCGCTGGTGACGGGCGGCGGCTATGCGGAATACGCGGTCGCCCATCACCTCACGACGATGAAGCTGCCGCCCGGCCTCGACATGATCGAAGCCGCGGCGCTGCCGGAAACGTTCCTGACGGTCTGGCTGAACCTGATCCAGCGCGGGCGGCTGCAGGCGGGCGAATCGGTGCTGATCCACGGCGGCGCGTCGGGCATCGGCACCACCGCGACGATGATCGCGAAGGCGATGGGCGCGTCGACCGTCATCACGACGGTCGGCTCGGAAGCGCATCGCGCCGCGAGCCTGCAGCTTGGCGCGGATCACGCGGTGCACTACCGGGAAGAAGACTTCGTCGCCGAAGTCGACAGGATCACCGCCGGCAAGGGCGTGGACGTGATCCTCGACATCATCGCGGGCGACTACGTCGCGCGCAATTACCGGGCCGCGGCGATGAACGGGCGGATCCTGCAGGTCAGCGCGCTGAACGGGCCGGCGAAGGAACTCGACGTGTGGCCGATGATGACCAAGCGCCTCACGCACATCGGTTCGACGCTGCGCTCGCGCACGCCGGAGGAGAAGGGCGCGCTCATCGCCGAACTCGAACGGCACCTGTGGCCGCACGTCGCAGCCGGCACGGTCAGGCCGCAGGTGTTCCGCACCTTCCCGCTCGACGACGCGCGCGGCGCGCACGTGCTGATCGACTCCGGTGTGCACGTCGGCAAGATCGTGCTGACGACGGCCGCGCACCGCGCGGCCTGACCGGGCACGGCGCGTCAGTTCACGCTCGTGCGCTTCTCGACGAACCGCTTCACGTAATCGTCCGCCGGACGCGACAGGATGTCGTCCGGCGTGCCGACCTGCACGAGCGTGCCGTCGCGCAGGATCGCGATCCGGTCGCCGATGCGCAGCGCCTCGTCGAGATCGTGCGTGATGAACACGATCGTCTTCGACAGCGTCGCCTGCAGTTCGAGCAGCTGATCCTGCATCTCGGTGCGGATCAGCGGATCGAGCGCGGAGAACGCCTCGTCCATCAGCAGCACGTCGGTATCGGCCGCCAGCGCGCGCGCCAGCCCGACACGCTGCCGCATCCCGCCCGACAGCTCGTCCGGATAATGATCGCCGTAGCCGTCGAGCCCGACCTTCGTCAGCCAGTTGCGCGCGGCCTCGGCCGCGTCGTGGCGCTTCTCGCCGCGCGTGCGCAGCGCATACGCGGCGTTGTCGAGCACGGTCTGGTGCGGCAGCAGCCCGAAGTTCTGGAACACCATGCTGACCTTGAAGCGGCGCAGCTCGCGCAGGCCGTGCGCGTCGAGCTTGATCACGTCGCTGCCGTCGATCACGATCTCGCCGGCCGTCGGCTCGATCAGCCGGTTGAAGTGCCGCACGAGCGTCGATTTCCCGGAACCCGACAGCCCCATGATCACGAAGATCTCGCCCGACTCGATGCCGAGGCTCACGTCGTTGAGCCCGACGTTGCAGCCCGTTTCGGCCAGCACGTCGGCCTTGCGCTTGCCCGAGCGCAGCAGGTCGAGCACGCGCGCATGCGCGGCCTGCGGCCCGAACAGCTTGTACACGTGTTTGACGTCGATGGTCGCCATGTCTGCCTCCGTTCCTATGCGCGCGACGATTGCGTCGCCTGATTCGAATCGACGCCCGCCGACTCCGCCTTGCGCGGCAGCCGGTACGGCACGCGCGACGCGCCCTTCCGTCGGCGCTGCTGTGCGAGCCGGCGGCGCGCGCGCCGCTCCTGGCCGAAGCCCTGGCTGATCCGGTCGATCACGATCGCGAGGATCACGATCGCGAGGCCGGCCTGCGTGCCCTTGCCGACGTCGAGCGTCTGAATGCCCGCGAGCACGTCCTCGCCGAGCCCGCGCGAGCCGATCATCGACGCGATCACGACCATCGACAGCGCCATCATCGTCGTCTGGTTGATGCCGGCCATGATGCTCGGCCGCGCGAGCGGCAACTGCACGTTGACGAGCAATTGCCAGCGCGTCGTGCCGAACGCACGCGCGGCTTCCGTCACGTCCGGATCGACCTGGCGGATGCCGAGATCGGTCAGGCGGATCAGCGGCGGCAGCGCGTAGATGATCGTCGCGAGGATCGCGGGCACCTTGCCGAGGCCGAACAGCATCAGCACCGGGATCAGGTACACGAAGCTCGGCAGCGTCTGCATCACGTCGAGCACGGGCAGCAGCATCCGGCGCAGCCATGCGCTGCGCGACGCGAGGATGCCGGCCGGCACGCCGATCGCAACCGACAGCACCGTCGCGACGAGCATCAGCGCGAGCGTCTGCATCAGCTTGTCCCACAGGCCGAAGCAGCCGATCGCGTAGAGCAGCAGCATGAAGAGCGCGCCGAGGCCGATGCGGCGCGTCGCGTTCCACGCGATCGCGCCGACGACCAGCAGCACGAGCCACGGCGGCGCGACGCGCAGCGCGCCTTCGAGCGGCACGAGCAGGTAGCGCAACACGAGCGCGCTGAAGTGATGGAAGCTGTCGCCGTATTGCGCGACGAACGTCTCGAGCGCGCTGTTCACCCAGTCGGCGATCGACAGGTGCAGAAAGAAGCCGTTCATGTTGATTCTCCGTCGCGCCGCGAAGGCGCGTGACGGCGGCGGCGGGCGCGGGCCCGCCGCCGCGCGCAGGTTACGCGCCCTTCAGGCTGCCGGCGATCTTCTGCGCGACGTCGGCCGGCACCCACTGCTTCCACATGTCCTGGCGGGTCTTCAGGAACTGCGTGGCCATCGCCGCGCCGTCGATCTTCTTCGTCGTCATCTCGAGGATCGTCTGGTTCAGGAAGTCCATCGGGAAACGCACCTTGCCGAATACGCCGACGAGATCGGGATTCGCATCGGCGAACGGCTTCGACACGCCGACCGTCAGCCGCGACACCATGTACGACGACGCGCACTGGTGCGTGCTGCTCTCGTCGCGCAACGTCTTCCAGCATGCTTCGTTATAGGCCGGCATCTTCAGCGCGGTGAACTTGTATTTCGCCATCAGCGCGGCCGGGCCCCAGTAATAGAACACGATCGGCGCGCCGCGCTGGTACGCGGACGCGATCGCCGCGTCGAGCGCCGCACCGGTGCCCGGGTGGAAGTTCGTGTACGACTGGTCGAGCTTCAGCACCTTCAGCAGGCGCGTGTTCACGCGCTCGCAGTCCCAGCCCGTCGGGCAGTTCAGGAAGCGGCCCTTGTCCGGTTCCTCCTCGTCGGCGAACACCTGCTTGAACTTCGGCAGATCGTCGACCGACACGAGCCCGGGCGCGACCGGCTTGATGTTGCGCGCCGGATCGCCCTTCACCACGTAGTCGGGCACGAACCAGCCTTCGGTCGTGCCGCCCGGCAGCGTGTCGCCGATCAGCTTCACGGCGCCCGACGAAACGGCCTTCGCGGTGATCTCGCTGCGGCCCGTCCACTGCTCGGCCCAGATCTGCAGGTCGTTGCGCGCGAGCGCCGTTTCGGTGGCGGCCGTGCTGCCCGGCACGACGTCCGTCTTGCAGCCGTAGCCCTTCTCCATGATCTGCCGCAGCACTTCGGTCGCGAACGACCCGCTCTCCCACGTGATGCCCGCGAAATGGACCGTCTTGCCGTCGGCGCACGCGCCGCCGGCCGCATGGGCCGCGGGCGCGGAAAGAATCGCCGCGGCGGCGAGAAGGACCGTTTTCAGTCGTCGAATCTGCATGGTGGGTCGTCTCCAAATCGAATCTGTTGTTTGTGCGTCGCGGCATGCGCGGCGACCGGCAAATCGCGAAGCCAGCCACGTCCGGTCAGGCTGCATGGTCGAGCCACCAATATGTTTAGGGAAACGAGTAATTCCGATCATTGCAATCGGCAGCGCCAATCGATCGTCGGATGCCTCGCGTGGCCCGCCGGACGGGCCTCTCAGCCGATTCACCGGGCCCGCGCGCGGCCCGGAACGGGCTACATCGAGCCCTGTTCGGGCACCGCTCGCCCCGCGTTGAAGCGCGGCGCCGCGCACACCGTTTCGACCGTCGAAGCGACCCGCCGCGCCC
This sequence comes from Burkholderia sp. Bp8994, assembly GCF_003853805.1. NCBI lineage: Bacteria > Pseudomonadati > Pseudomonadota > Betaproteobacteria > Burkholderiales > Burkholderiaceae > Burkholderia > Burkholderia sp. Bp8994. The sequence continues at coordinate 77,054 of NZ_QTQH01000022.1, read as the reverse complement.
CATTGGCGAACCCGATCCCATCCATCGAAATTACTCGCTTTCGAATCCGTTTCGGCTTGGGAAGAATGCGCGGTGTCATCGGAGGAGACACGACCCGACCCAGCCGGTCGCCGCGCCGCCGCGCATCGCGCGCTTCCGGCGCCGCGCGCGCTGCGCCGGGTCGCCCCGGATGACGGGGCGCGCCTCGCCGGACGCGCTCACGACAACCGATACAAGAAGCTGGATATCCCGGAGATCTCTCAATGAAAAAGACCCTGACGGCGCTCGCCGTAACGGCAACCTTCGCAGCCCCCGCGTTCGCGCAAAGCAGCGTCACGCTGTACGGCGTGATCGACGAAGGCCTGAACTACACGAACAACGTCGGCACCGGCCACGTCTACGAGATGGCGAGCGGCTACGCGCAAGGCAGCCGCTGGGGCCTGAAGGGCAGCGAGGATCTCGGCGGCGGCATGAAGGCGATCTTCCAGCTCGAGAACGGCTTCGACGTGAACACCGGCCGGCTCAACCAGGGCGGCCGCATGTTCGGCCGCCAGGCATACGTCGGCCTGAGCCAGACGCAGTACGGCACGCTGACGTTCGGCCGCCAGTACGACTCCGTCGTCGACTATCTCGCGCCGACCACGGCCAACGGCAACTGGGGCGGCTACCTGCTCGCGCACCCGTTCGACAACGACAACACCGACAACTCGTTCCGCCTCGACAACACGGTGAAGTACGCGAGCCCGAACTTCGGCGGCTTCCAGTTCGGCGGTGCATACAGCTTCAGCAACAGCACGAACTTCTCGGACAACCGTGCGTACAGCTTCGGCGCGCAATACCAGAACAACGGCCTGCTGATCGGCGCCGCCTACCTGCAGGCGAACCGTCCGGGCGACGGCTCGGCCGGTGCGATCACCGCGAACGACGCGAGCTACATCGCCGAGCGCATGCGCGTGTTCGGCGCGGGCATCAACTACACGTTCGGACCCGCGACGGTCGGCTTCGCGTACACGAACTCGAACTACAAGAACCCGACCGGCAACGGCTACCTCGGCACGCCGGGCGCGATCGTCGCACCGGGTGCGACCGTCAGCGCGATCAAGTACCAGAACTTCGAGGTGAACGGTTCGTACCAGATCACGCCGGCGTTCATGGTCGGCGCGCAGTACGTGTTGTCGCTCGAGAAGTACGACGCATCGACCGGCGACGCGAAGCCGAAGATCCACTCGGTCGGGCTGATGGCCGACTACAACCTGTCGAAGCGCACCGACGTGTACGTGCAGGCCGCGTACCAGCACATCGCCGGCGACAAGACGAACTCGATTCTCGACAACGCGTTCATCCCCGGCACCGACGCGCCGTCGTCGACGTCGAACCAGGTGGCCGTGCGTCTCGCGCTGCGCCACAAGTTCTGACGCAACCCGGTTCTCCGTTCTTCACGCGACACCCGCGCCGCTCGGCCCGAGGTGTCTTCGCCCGCCCGCAAGCGCCAGCCTGCCGGCGGGTTTTTTGTTTCGCGCCGCGACGACGCGAGGCAACGTGATTCGGCGCAGGTCGTGCGTGCGCCCGGTCAACGCTGACAGGACAGCCGCCCACGATTCGCCGGTACGCTGCGTGCCACCTCGACGTCAGGCATCCCCATGCCGCACGACGAGCGCGACATATCGCGCGGGCATCAAGCCCGAGCCGTATTCCCGATACCTGATCGCGTTCAACCCGTGCCGGCCGACGAGCCGCGGCACGATCGCGCTCGCGTCGAATCGTTTCCCGCGCAACCGACGCGCCGCACGGATGGAAGGGAACGCGCGACTTCCGCGCGATCGCCTCTCCGGCAACGACGGTCGGCCCCCTGCATCGTCTGGTCGGAACAACGCCCGCCGGCACACGGGAAAACACTGCCATGATTCCGCCGTGCAGCCTGCGCGCACGGGCTCGAAACGTGCATTCGGTTTTGACGCAAGCCCCCGTGAAACAGGGAGAACCGTGACGTCCGTCGTCCACCGTACGCGGGCAAGGGTTTGTCTGGTTGGCTTTCGATGCCCGCCTGCACTAGCCTCGTGAGGTCTGCCCCCGCGTCGTTCGGCCGGCGGGACATGACGTCGTGCACATTGACAATCGAGTGTCGGCGCGCGGCCTCGCTGCCGAAGTTTCATTGCGTTCGATCACGCATGTCGTTGCCGCCGGAGAAACATCCTCTGGCTCGCGCGCGATGTGACGCGAGGCGATCCGGGGCAACACGCGCGCCGGCCAGCCGTCGGTGTGCACCGGGGAACCGCAGGCCCGATCGTGGAGACGCACCGTGAAGCGCATGCCATTTCGCTGCATCCATGCCATCAGCTATGCAAGCGTGCTGCTCTTTCAGGCCCAGGCGCAAGCGCAGTCGCTGGACGCCCAGTCGACGCAGGAGAACATTTCCGCGCTGCGCCAGGAAGTCGATCGCCATCTGCAGGAACTGAGTGCGCTCAAGCGCAAACTGGCCGACGAGGAAGCCAATCTCTCGCGCCTGAGCCGGGCGCTGGACAACCGCGAACTCGCGGCCCGGCGTGGCGCGGGCACCGGCGATGCCGGCGGCTCCGGCGACGCGGCGACGCAGGCCGATACCGGCTCCCCGGGCAGCGCGCCCGGCGCGGCCGGCAACGCCCCCGGCAACGTGCAATCTTCGGCCGGGTCCGCCGCGCCACCGAGCCGGCCGGTCGGCCAGGCGCCGGTGGCGGAAACCACACCGCCGCCTGTCGCGCCGATCTTCGATCAGCCCGGCGTGCTGACGCCGAAGAACAAGTTCGTCGTCGAGCCGTCGTTCCAGTTCAGCTATTCGTCGTCGAACCGCGTCGCACTCGTCGGCTACACGATCATCCCGGCGCTGCTGATCGGCCTGGTCGACGTGCGGGAAGTCAAGACGACCACGCTGACGGGCGCGGTCGCGGTGCGCTACGGGATCACCAACCGGATGGAAGTCGAAGTCCGCGTCCCCTATGTGTACTCGACGAACGACACGATCAGCCGCGAGATCTTCACCGGCACCGCCCAGGACAACGCGTTCAACAGCCACGGCAAGGGCCTCGGCGACGTCGAAATGACGCTGCGCTACCAGTTCAATACCGGCGGCCCCGACAAGTTCTATTACATCGGCTGGCTGCGCTTCAAGAGCGCCACCGGCAAGAGCCCGTTCGACGTCGTCACCGACTGCGTCACGCGCTGCGTCGGCAATGCCACCGGCACCGGCCTGCCGCTCGAGCAGCCGACGGGCTCCGGCTTCTACGCGATCCAGCCTGGCCTCACGTGGCTCTTTCCGTCCGACCCGGTGGTGTTCTTCGGCAACCTGAGCTATCTGCACAGCTTCAGCCGCGACAATCTCAGCCTCACGATTCGCGATGGACAGAAGGACTTCATCGGCAAGGTGCAGCCCGGCGACATCTGGGGTTTCAATATCGGCATGGGCCTCGCGCTGAACGAGAAAGCGTCGGTGAGCCTCGGCTACGACCAGAGCATCGTACTGCCGACGAAACAGAACGGCCAGACGGTGCCCAGTTCGGTGCGCGTGATCCTCGGCTCACTGCTCCTCGGTTACTCGTACCGGTTGTCGCCGAAGACCACGCTGAATCTCTCGATCGGCGCCGGCCTCACACGCGACACGCCGGACGTGGTCATGACGCTGCGCGTGCCGATTGCATTCTGATCGCCAGCGTGCGCGTGCGGCGGGCCGCGCGCCGCACGCGGGCCCCGGCGCGCCAGTGCGCGCTCATCTGCCATTCATCGGTCGCTCACCGAGCCTTCATCGCCCCGGCAACACGCCGATCAACGCATTGTTCAGCGTCGACATCACGTTCAGGTTCTTGAACGTCGACAGTGTGTTGACGGTCGTGTTGATCGTCGTCACCGCCTGGATTTGCTGGTTGTTCAACGTGTTCTGGATCACCGCGCCGGTCAGCGCCGGCAGCGCGGCGGGCTGCGCGGCGTTGCCGGCGCCGACCTGGATCAGCGCGCCCGCGTTCGCGGCCGCCAGCGCCTGCGCCTGTTGCGCGGTGATATGACTGATGTCCGGGATGTTGAAGCTGGTTGTCGTGACCAGATTGCCGTTCACGAACGCGACACGCGACACGCCGAACGAAACCTTCAGACCGCTCGGCATATCGAAGCCGCCGCGCATCGCATCGAGGCGCGCGTCGCTGAGCGCGATCGCGCCGGCTGCCGGCCAGTTCCGTTCCTGCGCGCCGCCCGGCTCCACGGCCGGCGGCCCTGCCGCGCACTCCGCCATCGCGAGCGGCGCGGCACGCAGGATCGGCACCTCGCCGGCCCGCGACTCCACAGGCGCCATATCGGCGCCCGCGTTCGCGGCGGATGCCTCGACGACGCCGCTCGTCTGCGCGACCGGCACGTCGGCCGCGGCCAGCGCGTCGTCCTGCATCGCCGCCGCACTCACGGACGTCACCCCGCCGCACACCATCACGGCGATGCCGGCGATGTTCCTGGTCTGGGATCTCATGACGGTCCTCAAAAGTCGTTCGGGCCGTGCTTCGGCATCACGACGTTGTACAGGCCGTCGCGCGCGATACCGGTGTAGAGCGGCGCGCTGGGCGCGACGCGCCAGTCACGCGGGTCGTTGAACACCGCCAGCTCGGGCCGGTTGTGAATCACGAAAATCACATGGTCTTCCCACTTCTGCTCGAAGCTCGCCAGCGACATCGGGCGCGTGCCGGTGGCAGGATCGCCGACGAGCACACGCCCGTCACGCAGCCCCTTCACGACCACGAAATGGTGATAGCCGTGCTCGGTGATCAACACGATCGCCGGCGTGTGCGTCCTGGCGAGCGTCTGCAACGGCAGCTCGAACCCGTCCGCGACGAAGCCGTGCGCGTCGAGAAACCGCCGGATGTCGAGCAGCGAGAAGCCCTGCTGGCGAATCTTCTCCTGATTGCCGTTCTCCCACATCTGGGCGAAGGCGGTCTGCTCGGTCATCGGATAGTCGTACTGATAAGTCAGCAGCGTCGCGACGGCAGCCGACCCGCAACTGAAATCGAACTGCTGCTTGACGGTGCGCTTGAAGCGGGCCTCCTTGAGACTCGTGACGTGCATCGCATAGCCTGCGCCCGCCGGATCGACGACCGTCATCTCGTCCGCCCATGCAACCGGGACGGACAGCGCGTAAGCGAGCGCCGCGATGCATGCTGCGGCAACCGGTCTCATCGCTCAGTTCCCGAAGCGCACGTTGAGCACCGTCGCGTTCTGAATCAGCACGTTGGCGCCGGTATTCTGGATGACCGTAGGCAGGCCGCTCGCATTGGCGAACGAGCCGTCGGCGATCGAATTCGAGCCGGTCGACACGCGGTTCGCCACGTTGTCGGTCACCGCGCCGGTCAGATAGTTTTGGCCGATCAGCGCATCGCCGCCCCGATGCTCGTCGAGCTGGTCAGGCGTCATCGCGACACCGAAGCTGCCCGCTTGAGCGGTCGCGGTGTCGGTCGCAGCGGGTATGGCTGCCGCAGGGGGCGCGACGGCCGCGGCCGGATCGGCGTGATCCGCGCGCGCGGCGGGTGGGGAAGCTGCGGCTGCCGGCGCAACATCGGCGGTGGCCTCCGCCGCAACGGTTCGCGACCCGTCAGCCGTGGCATGGGCCGTCAGGCCCGGCAGCAGCGCCGCAGGCAATATCACCAGCAAAAGTGCCGTTCGGATTCGCATGGCTGTCTCCTTGGTCCCTGCGCGAGCCGGCCCGAAACCGGCGCACAGGGAGCGGAATCCGCGTGACCGTCGATCGACGGAAATCAGCCCGGCCTGCGCCAGCGAGAGCGAGACGGCCGTTCGGCCATCCCGCCCTCGCCGGCGGTCCTGTCCATCGGCGATGGAACGCAAGTCGCGGGCTCGCCTGCGCCCGCGTCAATGCATCCGGCTCGCAAGGACCGGCCGGCCGGCTAACGTCCTACGGACAGGTTCGCCTGCACGGTCACAGCCTGCTGAACCAACGACGCCATGCCGCTGTTCTGGTTGGCGACCATGATGCCCGCGGCGGTCTGGCCGACGCTCGCCATCGCGTTGGACATGTTGAACGTCCCCGCGTTGACCGCATTGGCTCCGCCTGCGCCACCCGCGCCGCCGACCGCGCCGTTACCGACACCGCCGTTGCCGGTGCCGCCTGCACCGCCCGCGCCGCCCATCGCGCCCACCGCGCCGCTACCCGCGGTTGCGCCGCCATTGCTGGCCGTCGTCGTCGCGCCGCCGTTCGTCGCGCCGCCGCCCGTGCCCGCGCCACCGGCACCGCCGTTGCCCGCCGTGGCCGCCGCCGCGCCGCCGGTGCCGCCCGCGGCCGCACCCGCGCCGCCGATGCCTGCGCCCGATCCGCCCGAAGCGGTCGACGTACCCGCCGACCCTGCGCCGCCTGAGCCACTGCCCGAGCCGGTGCCGGTACCCGTGCCGGTGCCGGTGCCGCTGCCGGCCGATGCCGACGCGCTTCCGCTGCCATGATTCCTGGCCCACGCGGAGCCGGGATTGGCTGTGCCGGTGCCGCCGCCCCAGCCTGTGCCGCTGCCCTTGCCGGAACCGCCTACGCCGACCGAGGCCGCGATCGCGCCGCCGCCCGTGCCGGAGCCGGAGCCGCCGCTCGCAGTGGCATTGCCGCCGCCCCCGCCGCTGGCGTCAGGCGAGCCGCCGGCTCCGCCGCCGCCGCCGTTGCCGGTGCCGGCCGTCGCGCTGCCATTGCTGGCGTTACCCGCCGTGGCGCTGCCGTTATGCGCGCTGCCGCCTTTGCCGCCGGCGCCGCCTGCACCGCCGCTTCCGCCATTACCTCCGATGCCGCCGTAGCCATACCCGTTGCCGCCCTTGCCGCCGCTTCCGCCGGCCGCGCTGCCCGAGTTGGTCGCGTTGTTGCCGATGCCCCAGACCTGGACATTGCTCACGTACCCGTCGAGTTTGCTGATCGCGACGATCTTGGTGCTGTTGTACGAATCCTGGTAGACACTCGCGCCAGGCGAAACTTCATTCGCATTGGACCCGGTGGAGCTGGTCTGGGTTGAGCTGACTGCGTTGCTGAGAGTGTTCGATCCGTCATCGGCTTTCTGACTGCATGTCGAACTGGTATCGCTGCTGCATGGATTCGCCATTGCGTAGCCGCTGCATCCCAAGGCGAGAAGCGCAGCAGACGCCAATAGAGTTTTGCGCATGAAATCCTCCTGAAGTAACGAGGAACGGCTTGGCCAACTGCACCAATCCGGAGGACAACACGCATCGGCGATGCCAATCCCGCCAGCTGCCTGACGACAGGGAGCCGGTTGGATGCTTTGCGCGACAGAACCCACTTCGCCCGATTACGGCATGCGATTTATGTTTCAGGTCTGAAACGTGTCGATCGGCACGGGGCCGGGACACCCTCGACCCGCGGATGGATTTCTCTCTGTATTCAAACGCTTGTCCGATCTTCCGAAGAAGGTCCCTGCAAGCGCGGAATGTTTCACTTTTGAACGGCCGCGGCCGGCCCATACGGGTATGCCCGTAGCACCGGATATTCAATCCCAATCGCAAACGCAGGCCCGGCAAGGACGCCCGCCGAATTCATTCCGATGAGGCATCAAAATCCCGCATGGAGTGCCATTTAGAAATGTTTCGACTATGATTCGGCGCTTTTTCCTCGGATCCTGTCCGCGGCGAGCGCGGGCGCGCGCGAGTCCGGTTATCGGCCGGAACGAGGATTCCTGACGGCAAGCGCCGTGGAATGGCGACGCAAATCCCCCCGAGGTGCGCCGCACGTGACCCACGGGCTGCCTGCGGTGCAACCGCGTGCGGGTACCGGCAGGCTGCCGCTCAAAACACAGGCGAAACGCCCCCGTGCTTCACTGGCCGCTCCCGCCAGCTCGGTTCGCACTCCTCTTCTTCTCGACGAACCGCCGCACATCATCGTCCGCCGGACGCGACAGGATGTCGTCCGGCGTGCCGTCGCGCAGGATCGCGATCCGGTCGCCGATCCGCGATGCGTCGTCGAGATCGTGCGTGATGAAGCGGCTACGCGACGCCGCTCGACCGCTTCGTCAGGCGGGTCGCGTCGCGGCCTGCGGCGCGCGTGCCGGACGCCGCAACATGAGCCGCGACCGACGGCCTCCGCAGGGTCGATGAAAGGAAGCGTGTCAGGATGCGGGCATCACGCCACCTGTCCGATGGCGGCCCTGCGCATCGTGACGATGCGCGCGGGCGGAATATTTGCCCACACGATCCGGCTGGCATCGGCAACGAATGCCGGATCGCGCAGCGGGTGACGCTCGGGCACGCGCAGGTCGTAGGTGAACTGGATCATCACGCCGTCGACCGACAGCACGCGCTCGCACTGACCGACGATCGCCGTCACATCCTCGCGCGGCAACGTGCGCAGCGGCAGGCAGGACACGATCGCGTCGACACGCGCATCGGGCGGCAGCAGCCGCTCGAGCTGCCGCGCGTCGCCCGATACGACCGAAATCCCGGGAAAGCGCCGCCGCAGGTGCTGCACGAACGCCGGCGCCCGCTCGACCACGACGAGGCGCCCCGGCGCGACGCCGCGTTCGAGCAACGCGGCGGTGATCGCACCGGTGCCGCCGCCGAGCTCGACGACGAGCCCGTCGCCGTCCGGCACCGCATCGGCCATCTCGCGCGCCAGATGCCGCGAACTCGGGCACAACGCGCCCACCGCGGCCGGGCGGCCGACCCACTCTCGCACGAACAGTGCCGAGACACGCAACGCGTTCGGCCAGATCATCGGCCAACCTTGCGCGGTTGCGCCATCAGCTTCGGCGTGCCAATGACTGCCTGTAACAGGGCTACGACGCCACGGGGCTCTTTCACGTGCATCCTCCTGAACAAATCCGTCCGCCACGCACGCGCGGCGCTCCATCGATTCTAGGAAATGCAAACTTAAGGCGACGTGAAGATTGTCCCTGATTGCGCCGCCACTGCCGGCCGTGCAATCGACGGCTTCCCGCTCGGCGGTCGACGCGCCGCCGAAGCTGCGCGGGATACCGCGCGCCGACGATCGTGACCTGCCGCAGGCCCGTCCCGATCGCCGACGGTTCGCCGCTCGACGGTTCGCGCCGCCCCGCCGCCTCACCGCAGATTGGTCCGCGCCAGCTCGACGATCTCGTCGCCGCGCCCGCTGATGATCGCGCGCAGCATGAACAGGCTGAAGCCCTTCGCATGCGCGAACTCGATCTTCGGCGGCATCGCCAGTTCGTACTTCGACGTCACGACGTCGACGACCGCCGGCCCGTCGTGCGCGAACGCGGTGCGCAGCGCGTGCTCGACGTTCTCCGAATGCTCGACGCGCACGCTGAAGATCCCCGCGCCCTTCGCGATCGCCGCGAAGTCGGTCGGGCTCAGGTCGACGTTCGTGTCGAGATAGCCGGCCGCCTTCAGCTCCATCGACACGAAGCCGAGCAGGCTGTTGTTGTAGACGACGATCTTGATCGGCAGGTCGAGCTGGCGCGCAGTCAGAAGATCGCCGAGCAGCATCGACAGCCCGCCGTCGCCCGACAGCGACACGACCTGCCGCCCAGGGTGCGCGCCCTGCGCGCCGAGCGCCTGCGGCATCGCGTTCGCCATCGAACCGTGATTGAACGAACCGTGCAGCTGGCGCTTGCCGTTCATCGTCAGGTAGCGCGCGGCCCACAGCGTCGGCGTGCCGACGTCGGCCGTGAAGATCGCGTCGTCGGCCGCGACTTCGTCGACGATCTTCGTCAGGTATTGCGGATGGATCGCGCGGCCCGGCGGCTCGGCCACCGCGAGATCGTCGAGGCCCTTGCGCGCGGCCGCGTAGTGCTTCAGCGCGTTCTCGAGGAAGCGCCGCTGGGTCTTGCGCGTGAGGCGCGGCAGCAGCGCGGCGATCGTTTCCTTCACGGTGCCGACGAGCCCGAGCGCGAGCGGCGCGCGATGGCCGAGCTGCGAGCCCTTCCAGTCGATCTGCGCGACCTTCGCATTCGTCGGATAGAACGGCCGGTACGGGAAGTCCGTGCCGAGCATCAGCAGCGTGTCGCACGATTCCATCGCGTGATAGCCGGAGCTGAAGCCGATCAGCCCCGTCATCCCGACGTCGAACGGGTTGTCCCATTCGACGAACGGCTTGCCGCGCAGCGCATGCACGACCGGCGCGCCGAGCGTGTCGGCCAGCGCGACCACTTCGTCGTGCGCGCCCTGCGTGCCGCTGCCGCACAGCAGCGTGACCGCGTCCGACCCATTGAGCAGCGCCGCGAGCCGGTCGAGATCGGCGTCCGCCGGCAGGATCGACGACGGCGCCGAGTCGCTCCACGCGGGCGCTTCTTCCGGGCCGTCGCCGAGCGCGATGTCGCCCGGCAGCACGATCACCGCGACGCCGCGCTCCTCGATCGCGGTGCGCATCGCGCGCGCGAGCACGCGCGGGAACTGCGACGCGTTCGTCACGAGTTCCGCGAAATGGCTGCATTCGCGGAACAGGTCCTGCGGATGGGTTTCCTGGAAGTAGCCGAGGCCGATCTCGGTCGACGGAATGTGCGCGGCGATCGCGAGCACCGGCTGGTGATTGCGGTGGCAGTCGTACAGCCCGTTGATCAGGTGCAGGTTGCCGGGGCCGCAGCTGCCCGCGCACACCGCGAGCCGTCCGGTCGACGCCGCATCCGCGCCCGCGGCGAACGCCGCGCTTTCCTCGTGCCGCGTATGCATCCAGCGGATCGAGCCGATCTGGCTCAGGCTGAACGACAGGCCGTTCAGGCTGTCTCCCGTCACGCCCCAGATGCGCTCGACGCCCGCTGCCGCCAGCGTCTTCGCCAGGTATTCCGCCATCGTCTGTCTAGCCATCATGCCCTCGCTCGTTGATCGGTCGTCACACGATTGAATCGACTCCGGCAGCCGCCTTCGCCGCTGACCGAACGAGCATACGCGATCGTGCCGCGCGGCGTCGTGAAGACGCGGGCGCCCCGCGCGGCAAGGCGCAGCGACGCGCAGCGACCGGATCTGCGGCAGTCCGCCCCTTTCGACGGCGTCGGGCAATCGTCGGCGCGTTGGCGCCGTTTCGTCTGAAACCTGAAACCGGACGGGCGCCGGCGCCCCGCACTCAGCCCCAGTCGGACGCCGACTCGTCCGGATCGACGAGCGTCAGCCCGGACGCCGGCAGCGGCAGCGCGGTCTTGTAGCGCACCTGCTTCAGCGCGAAGCTCGACCGGATGTTCGACACGCCGGGAATCGTCGTCAGCCGCTCGATGATGAAGCGCTCCAGCGTGCGCATGTCGGGCATCACGACGCGCAGCAGATAGTCGGCGTCGCCCGACATCAGGTAACACTCCATCACCTCGGGCCGCTGCGAGATCGCCTCCTCGAAACGCTGCAGCGCATCCTCGACCTGCTTCTCGAGACTGACCTGGATGAACACGTTGATCCGCAGCCCGAGCGGCTCGGGATCGAGCAGCGTGACCTGCTGGCGGAACAACCCGAGCTTCTCCAGCGCGCGCACGCGGTTGAAGCACGGCGTGGCGGACAAGTTCACCGCGCGCGCGAGTTCCGCGTTCGTGATGCGCGCGTTCTGCTGCAGCTGGTTCAGGATGCCGATGTCGATGCGGTCGAGCCGACGCGGGTTTGCGCTCATGGTCGAAATATTCCGGAAGAGTGGCCACAACCGGAATATTTACACTATCCGTGAGCGAAATCCCAATGAAATCAGACGCATATTTTGCGGATCGGCGGGTAGCATGATCCGACCGATTGCCACTGATTGCGCGCCGCTCCGAACCGGCGCGCGGGGAGACCTGCGATGACGGACCTGTCGAACGGAATCGACGCCACACGGCGCGCGGGCGCGGCTCACGCCGACGCCGACCCGGAAGAAACCGCCGAATGGCTGGAAGCGCTCGACGCCGTCGTCGCGCACGTCGGCAAGGAACGCGCGCAGTACCTGCTCGGCCGGCTCGCCGCGCATGCGCACACCCGCGGGCTCGCGGCGCCGCGCGGCCCCGTCACGCCGTACCTGAACACGATCGCCGCGCACGAGCAGACGCCGTATCCGGGCGACGCCGAGCTCGAGGAACGGCTGTCCGCCGCGCTGCGCTGGAACGCGCTCGCGATGGTCGTGCGCGCGAACCGCGCATACGGCGAACTCGGCGGCCACATCGCGAGCTACGCGTCGGCGTCGGACCTGTTCGAAGTCGGCTTCAACCATTTCTTCCGCGCGGCGCCGGCCGACGCAGGCCATGAAAGCGGCCCGGGCGGCGACCTCGTTTACTTCCAGCCGCATTCGTCGCCGGGCGTGTATGCGCGCGCCTATCTCGAAGGCTTCCTCACTGAAGATCACCTGAAGCACTACCGTCGTGAAATCGCCGGGCCCGGGCTGTGTTCGTATCCGCATCCGTGGCTGATGCCGGATTTCTGGCAGTTCCCGACCGGCTCGATGGGCATCGGCCCGATCAACGCGATCTACCAGGCGCGCTTCATGCGCTACCTGCAGCATCGCGGGCTCGCGAACACCGCCGGCCGCACCGTGTGGGGCTTCTTCGGCGACGGCGAGATGGACGAGCCCGAATCGCTCGGCGCGCTGTCGCTCGCCGCGCGCGAAGGGCTCGACAACCTCGTGTTCGTGATCAACTGCAACCTGCAGCGGCTCGACGGCCCGGTGCGCGGCAACGGCCGCGTGATCGACGAGCTCGAAGCGCTGTTCGCCGGCGCCGGCTGGAACACGATCAAGGTGCTGTGGGGCTCCGACTGGGATCCGCTGTTCGCGCGCGATCACGCGGGCGCCCTCGCGCGCGCGTTCGCCGACACCGTCGACGGCCAGTTCCAGACCTTCTCCGCGAACGACGGCGCGTACAACCGCGCGCGCTTCTTCAGCGGCGACCCGGCGCTCGAAGCGCTGGCCGCCCAGCTCACCGATGCGGAAATCGACCGCCTGCGCCGCGGCGGCCACGACGCGCGCAAGCTGCACGCCGCGTATGCGCGCGCGCTCGCCCATCGCGGCCAGCCGACCGTGATCCTCGCGAAAACGATGAAGGGTTATGGAATGGGCGCGGCCGGCCAGGGGCGGATGACCACTCACCAGCAGAAGAAGCTCGACGTCGATGACCTGAAGGCGTTCCGCGACCGTTTCCGGTTGCCGCTGTCGGACGGCGACGTCGAGCAGTTGAAGTTTTACAAACCAGCGGAAGACAGCCCGGAAATGCGTTACCTGCATGCACGCCGGGCTGCCCTGGGAGGCTATCTGCCCAGAAGGCGGATGGCGGCATCGAATGGGCTGACCGTCCCTTCGATGCCGGCCTGGGGTGCGTTCGCGCTGGAGGCGGCCGGCCGCGAGATGTCGACGACGATGGCGCTCGTGCGCATGCTCGCCGCGTTGATCAAGGATCGCGACATCGGTCCGCGCGTGGTGCCGATCGTGGCCGACGAGGCGCGCACGTTCGGCATGGCGAGTCTGTTCCGGCAGGTCGGCATCTACTCGCCGCTCGGACAGCGCTACGAACCGGAGGATCTCGGCTCGATGCTCTACTACCGCGAGGACACGCGCGGCCAGATTCTCGAAGAAGGGATTTCGGAAGCCGGCGCGGTGTCGTCGTGGATCGCCGCCGCGACCGCGTACAGCGTGCACGACCTGCCGATGCTGCCGTTCTACATCTACTACTCGATGTTCGGTTTCCAGCGGATCGGCGACCTGATCTGGGCCGCCGCCGACCAGCGCTCGCGCGGCTTCCTCGTCGGCGCGACGTCCGGGCGCACGACGCTCGGCGGCGAAGGGTTGCAGCATCAGGACGGCAGCAGCCATCTCACGGCGTCGACGATTCCGAACTGCCGCGCTTACGACCCGGCGTTCGCGTACGAAGTCGCAACGATCATCGATGCCGGCATGCGCGAGATGGTCGAACAGCAGCGCGACGTGTTCTATTACGTGACCGTGATGAACGAGAACTATGCGCAGCCGTCGATGCCCGACGACGATCCGGCCGCACGACGCGAAGGCATCCTGAAGGGCATGCATCGGCTGCCGTCCGCAGTGAACGCGACCGCGCGCGTGCAGTTGTTCGGCGCGGGCGCGATTCTCGGCGAGGTGCTCGCCGCGCAGCGGATGCTGAAGGACGACTGGAATATCGATGCAGCCGTGTGGAGCGTCACGAGTTTCAGCGAGTTGCAGCGCGACGGGATGGAAGCCGAACGGCAGTCGCGGCTCGGCGACGGATCGGCATCGTCGTATGTCACGCGGATGCTAGAAGGAACGCATGGCCCGGTAATCGCCGCGACCGATTACGTGCGTGCGGTGCCCGAACTGATCCGCGCGTACGTGCCGCGCCGCTACGTGACGCTCGGCACCGACGGGTTCGGCCGCAGCGACACGCGCGACGCGCTGCGCGCGTTCTTCGAAGTCGATCGCGCGAGCATCGTGCTCGCCGCGCTGAAGGCGCTGGCTGATGACGGGGAACTCGATGCGGCGGCGCTGGATACTGCGCGCGAACGGCTCGGCAAGACGGTGCGGCAGCAGCCGGGCGCGGCGCCGTGGCAACGCTGAGCGCGCCATGTAGCGCCCATTTTCGAGATGGCGGGCGAAGACGAATAGGTAGAATAAGTCCATTCGTCAGGAGAATTGCCCGTGCCAACACCGAGATGTTCGAGCTTTTCCGAAGCGTTTCAAGCAAACATGACCGCGCTGCATATGCCCGTTCCCACAACGCTGTTTGCGACCCTGCAAACCGCGGTGGCGAGTGTCAGCACGATGATGGGCGCGCTCAAGACACTAGGTCCGGATGCGAAGGTCGCGGAATTGTTTGGCGCGACCACGAAACTCGAAGTAGCAACCGTCGTTGGGGCGATCCTCGGCAGCGTCTATCTGGGCGCGGTCATTGGTAGCCTGATGGTCGCGACAGATGCTGCGTCGGCAAACGGGGAACCGACCTGTCCTTGGCGGTTGCGCAATGGGGCGCGCGCCATCGCCTTGCGGTTCATCCATTGATCATGGCGCAAATCCTGCGGCATCCTGAAGTTCTCGCGCCCGGCCGCATAGCTATCTCGGGTTGAAGGCAAACACTGCAATCCGGAGTACACGATGAAGTGGATTGTGGATCATTTGCTCCTCATCGTCACGGCGCTGATTTGCACCGCCGTAGGATGGACCATCATCGCCGCGACCGGCGAATGGTTTCCCACCCTGATGATAGTGATCGCATTCGCAACGCTGTGGGGCGATAACGCACGACTGCGAAAGCTACTCGAGCAAAACGGCATCGACCCCAGACAGCGCAAGCGATAGGAGTCGAAGCGAAGTGAGTACGCCATCCACATCCCGCTGCACTAAACCGGCAGCGCATGCGTCGACAAAATCTCCTTGAGCACCATGAACGAGCGCACCTGCCGCACGCCGGGCAGGTACAGCAGCTGTTCGGCGTGCAAGCGATTGAAGCTCTCGTTGTCGCGCGTGCGGACCAGCATGAAGTAGTCGAATTCGCCGGTCACCACGTGGCACTCGACGCACCCTGACACCTTCTGCGCGGCCTTCTCGAATTCGGCGAACGCCTCCGGCGTCGAACGATCGAGCACGAAGCCGATCACGACCAGCATCCCGGCACCGAGCGGCTTCGGATCGAGCAACGCGACGATGCCGCGGATCAACCCCATCTCCTTCAGCCGCTCGACGCGCCGCAGGCATGCCGGCGCGCTCAGCTTCACCTTCGCGGCGAGGCTCACGTTCGAGATCGACGCGTCCTGCTGCAGCTGCCGCAGGATCGCGCGGTCGATGCGGTCGAGCGTCGGCGCGGCATCGGCGGGGGCGGCGCTGCTGCGATCTAATTTCATTGCGTCTCCGATTGATTCTGCGAACCAAAATTATCTGCCTCTGCTTTTATACATCGATAACGTAGGCGTTCATCATTTATTTCGCAAGCTCATTTCCCGGCGTCCTGCCTATCATCTTTGCATCGGGACACGGCTCACCGGCCGCACGCGACCGATCCGATTTCCTGCCCACCGTCTTTCGGAGACTCTCGATGAACCTGCAACGTTTCCCCCGTTATCCGCTCACGTTCGGCCCGACGCCGATCCAGCCGCTCAAGCGCCTGAGCGCGCATCTCGGCGGCAAGGTCGAGCTGTACGCGAAGCGCGAGGACTGCAACAGCGGCCTCGCGTTCGGCGGCAACAAGACGCGCAAGCTCGAATACCTGATCCCCGACGCGCTTGCGCAAGGCGCCGACACGCTCGTGTCGATCGGCGGCGTGCAGTCGAACCAGACACGCCAGGTCGCGGCCGTCGCCGCGCATCTCGGGATGAAGTGCGTGCTCGTGCAGGAACATTGGGTCAACTACGAGGATCCGGTGTACGACCGCGTCGGAAACATCCAGCTGTCACGAATGATGGGCGCCGATGTGCGGCTCGTCGCCGACGGTTTCGACATCGGCATTCGCCGCAGCTGGGAAGAAGCGATGGAGAGCGTGCGGCAGGCGGGCGGCAAGCCGTATCCGATTCCGGCCGGGTGTTCCGAGCATCCGCTCGGCGGACTCGGGTTCGTCGGCTTCGCGGAAGAAGTGCGCGAGCAGGAAGCACAGCTTGGCTTCAAGTTCGATTACATCGTGGTCTGCTCGGTCACGGGCAGCACGCAGGCGGGGATGGTCGTCGGCTTCGCGGCCGACGGGCGCGCGGATCGCGTGATCGGCATCGACGCGTCGGCGAAGCCGGAGCAGACGCGCGAACAGATCACGCGCATCGCGCGGCATACGGCCGAACTGGTCGGCCTGGGGCGCGATATCGAAGAGAAGGACGTCGTGCTCGACACGCGCTATGCCGGGCCGGAATACGGGCTGCCGAACGATGGCACGCTGGACGCGATTCGTCTGTGTGCGCGACTGGAAGGCGTGCTGACCGATCCCGTCTATGAAGGGAAATCGATGCACGGAATGATCGACAAGGTGCGGCGCGGGGAATTCGAGCCAGGGTCGAAGGTGCTGTATGCGCACCTTGGCGGCGTACCGGCGTTGAGCGCGTATAGCGGGATTTTTCGGGAAGGCTGATCTGGCGACGCAGCAGACCGGCGAGGCCTGCGTGAGGTCGGCACTGCCTCGCGGGTGGGCCGCCTCCTGTCGATTCCCACTGGAAAGCCGCCTCGATCCGAGCGGAATCGCGACCGACCGGTACGTGAAGGTCGACGACTGCGTCTGGTCCTTCACGTGGATCCACGACATCGTGCTGCCAATGACGGACAGCCCCTGCGCGCAGCGGCCGACAGCAGCAGCCGCGGCGCCGGCAAACGGCGAACCGTTTCCACTTTCCTCATGTTTTATTTGCGCCGCACTGCTTCGCGCTATCCCGCCCGCGCGGGCGCGTACCCGGCTTGCGCGCGGCGAGGCGAATACAATTCACCCACGCCGACACGCAGTCCAAGGCTCTCTCAGGCTCTCTGTGGCTCTCTTCGAATCGTTCAGTCACGCGCTGGCTGCCGCGTTTCGCCGGGCCGAATGTGTCGACACCGGCCCCCAAACCTGACGCGACAAACAATAGTGACGCGGTGAGCAATAATAATGGAGAAAAATGGCATGTCAAGGTGATTCGCATTTTCAAAGTTTGCGTATTGCGTCACTTTTGAATATGCTCTTCGTCGCTCAAACCCAGGAGACCCCATCGAGATGCCCAATAGCGAGCAGGCCAACGTCGATCTCATCACCGCCACCAAGGTGCACGATCTGCTGACGCGCAACGGCATTCCGCCGCGCAGTCACAACACCACGATCGCGAACGTGCTCGGCCTCAGTTTCTCGGTCGTCACGCGCAAGATGAAAGGCCTGATCCCGTGGAACCTGTCGCAGTTGCAGGACATCGCGACGCACTTCGGCGTGCCGCCCGCGATCCTGCTCGACGACAAGGGCACGCAACCGGCCGCCGCCGAGATGATCGATGCGACGCTCGTGATCGAGTCGCGCCGCTTTCGCTGCCGTGCGGCGATCTCGGCGAAGGCCAGCAGCCAGATCGACACGGATTTCGTCGCGCTGCAGTGGCAGGGAGAATGGATCGTCACCGAACGCCAGCACGCGCGCGAAGGCCGCCTCTATCCGGTCGACGTGATCGAACTGCGCTCGAGCCAGCCGACCGTCTACGCGGCGCGGATCGCGGTGGTCGACGATTCGCAGGACGTCGCCGAAACCGTATGCGAATACTTCCTCGAAAAAGGCGTGAACGCGATTCCGTACTACGACGGCGCGTCGTTCCGCAAGGCGCTGGAGCTCGAGGATTTCGACGCCTACATCCTCGACTGGATGCTCGGCGACGAGACCGCGGCCGAGCTCGTGCGCGGCATCCGGTCGAGCGAAAACGGCGGCGCGCCGATCTTCCTGCTGACCGGCAAGATCTCCACCGGCGAGGCGAGCGAGGACGAAATCGCGCACATCGTGTCGCACTACAACGCGCGCTGCGAGGAGAAGCCGGTGCGCCTGCCGATCCTGTTCGCCGAAGTCGCCCGCGAACTGAAGCTCACGCAGCCGGCGCCGGCCGCGGTCGCCGCCGCGAATTGAGAGCCCCCCCGAAAACCCATCACCACGCGCACACGAACGAAGGGACCGACATGCGAATTTCGACCATCTGGATCAAGAGCCTGCTCACCGCCGGCCTGCTCGGCATCGCCGCCGCGAGCTGGGCCGCGTCGTTCACGTTCACCGTCGACGGCAAGATCGGCCGCAGCAACCAGCCCGGCAAGACGGTGTTTGTCTTTACCGAGCAGGCGCTGATGGCGCTGCCGCAGCACACGATCGTCACGTCGACGAGCTGGACGCCGAAGGCGACCTTCACCGGCCCGCGCCTGTCCGACGTGCTGAAGACCGTCGACGCGCACGGCACGCAGATCGAGTTCCGCTGCATCGACGAATACACGTTCACGATCCCCGTGTCCGATGCCGACAAGTACGGCGTGATCCTCGCGCGCACGATGAACGGCAAGGTGCTCGGCAACGACAACTACGGCCCGCTGTGGATCATGTATCCGCGCGACCAGTACCCCGACGAGCTGAAGACGCCGCTCGGCGAAGCCAAGTTCGCGTGGCAGATCATCGGCCTGACCGTGAAGTAAGCGCGCGGCATGATGCGCGTGCGGTGGAAGAACAGAAAAATCATCCTGGTCCTGGGATCGCTGTGGATCCTGGGATTCGCCGCGTGGGCATTCCTGCTGTGGGACCTGCTCGCGACGTCGGTCAACGAGGGTGTGCTCGAGGGGCCGCGCGAAGGCGTGTTCTGGACCGCCGCGCAATACCGGAACGCGTATGCGCGCTTCGACCGGCAACTGATCCTCTACTCGACGCACGTGGACGACGACTTCGACCACGTTCAGATGCAGCTCGACAGCCTGTCGGTGTCGTTCGGGTTCCTGCAGCGGCCGTCCGAAGTGTCCGAATACTGGCTGCGCATCCCGCGCGCGCGTGCCGAAATCGCGGTGCTCGGCGCATTCATGGCGCGCCTGAAGCACGACGTGCCGCTGCTGCGCGATGCGCGGAACGATGCGCCACACGTGATCGACGATGTCAACGCGTACTGGCCGAAGGTCAACGGCCTCGCGAACTACTTCCGCGCAATCGAGATGGCGCAGCGCGACTTCACGTTCCATCAGCTGAAGGAAAAGCAGCGGGCGATCCTGTCGCTCGGCATCATCCTCGGCGTGATCCTGTGCGCGCTGTTCCTGCTGCTGTTCTATACGATGCGCACGCGCGAAGACCTGCTCGAACGACAGGACGCGGCGCTCGATGCGGAGCGCAAGGCATCCGATCGCGCGTTCGAGATGATCGAGGCGAAGAACGCGTTCCTCGGGATGGTCAGCCATGAACTGCGCACCCCGCTGCAGGCGATCTGCGGATCGATCGAGATCCTGCTCGCGCGGCCGCAATCCGACGCGAACCTGAAGACGATCCGGCGGCTGCAGAATTCCGCGTCGTCGCTCGAAGCGCTGGTCAAGGACCTGACCGACTACATCAAGCTGCGCTCGACCAAGCGCCTCGCCGAAACCGAAACGGTCGACATGGCGTCGCTGCTCGCCGAGGTGCTCGATCCGCTGCGCGAGAAGATCGCGACCAAGCGGATCGCCGTCGCACAGCGCGTCGAGCCTCGCGACCTCGCGATCCGCTCCGACCGCAAGCTGTTGCGTCAGGTGTTGTCGAACCTGATCGAGAATTCGGTGAAGTACACGGTCGACGGATCGATCGACGTGTCGATCGCGCTCGTCGACGCGCCGGCCGGGCGGCAGTTGAAACTCGTCGTGCGCGATACCGGCGCCGGCATCGCAAAGCAGCATCTGTCGAAGATCTTCGAGCCGTTCTATCGCGCGAACGACGCGGTCGGCCTGCATGTGGACGGCATCGGGATGGGGCTCGCCGTCGTGCGCGAGATCGTGACGACGCTGCGCGGCCACGTGGACGTGCGCAGCGTCGTCGGCGAGGGCAGCGAGTTCGTCGTGACGCTGCCTGCCGAGGTGCCGGATGCCGGCGAAACGGCCGGCGACGCGCCGGCGTGGCCGGCCGCCGCCGCGCACCGCAACCGCCGCGCGCTCGTGGTCGACGACAACGACAACGCGCGCGAAACGCTCGGCGCGATGCTGTCGGCGCTCGGCCTCGACGCCGATCTGTGCGGCACCGGCCAGGAAGGCGTCGCCCGTTTCGGCGACACGCATTACGACCTCGTCGTGCTCGATCTCGAGTTGCCCGACCTGAGCGGCTTCGAAGTCGCGCACCGCATCCGGATGGTCGCGCAACCGGACGACGACGGAAAGTTTCCGTCCATTGTCGGTGTCAGCGCATATGAATCGGCCGCGCTGCGCGAGAACCAGCGGGTGTTCGACGAATTCCTGCCGAAGCCTGTTCACCTGCGCGAACTTGGCGCGCTCGTCGAGAAGCTGCTCGGCTGAGCGTGGCCGCGACGCGTGACGGGCGGACCCTCTGACCGCCCGTGGCGCGGTTCCGCGCCTACTCGCCGATCAGATGCAGTACGATATCGCGACGATGCGGGGCGCGACGATGCTCGAACAGATAGATGCCCTGCCAGGTGCCGAGCACCATGCGTCCGTGCTCGACCGGGATCGACAGCTGCACCTGCGTGAGTGCCGTACGCAAATGGGCGGGCATGTCGTCGGCGCCTTCGGTGTCGTGCTCGTAACGCGTGTCGTCCTCGGGCGCGAGCGTCGCGAAGTAGCGTTCGAGATCGCGCTGCACCGACGGATCCGCATTCTCCTGGATCAGCAGCGAGGCGGACGTATGGCGGCAGAACACGGTGAGCAGGCCGGTGCGAATCGACTGCTGGTCGACGAACGCGCGCACCTGCGGCGTGAATTCGACGAGGCCGCTGCCGCGCGTGTCGACGGCGATGTGCGTGATGGCCTGTTGCATGGCGATGCCTTCAGGCCAGCGCGGCAAAGCCGTCGGCTTCGATCTGCTGTGCATCGGCCGGGCGCACGACGCGTGCGACCTCGACGCCGTCGCGCAGGAACACCAGTGTCGGCCACAGCTTCACGCGGAACGAACGGCCGAGCGGGCGGCCCGGGCCGTCCTCGATCTTCAGGTGGCGCACGGCGGGGTGTGCCGCGAACGACGCCACGATCGCGGGTTGCGCGCCCGCGCAGATCCCGCACCAGTTCGCGCCGAATTCGATGACCGTCGCGCCGGCGAGTGCGTCGACTTCCGCGCGCGTGGGCGCTTCTTCGGAATAGCGTTGCGGGGTGTGCATCGGTGCCCTCATGTGCAATTCTGGAACGTGATCGCGCCGGGTCGGCGGGTGCGATCGGCGATGTCCTACTGTAGCGGAAAAGCCGGCGCGATGCCGGCGCGCGGACGCGCAAACCCGCCGTCGCAATGGCCGACGCCTGCCGTGCGCCGCCTGCGCATGACGCGCAATTCCCGTTCCTCCGTCGCGCCGCCCCTCCGGATGACACGACAAGAATCGGAGCGCCGCGCGGCCGCGACGGGATCAGCATGCGGACTGACCCGCCAACGAAACGAAGGCCCCGACCATGAACGCTCCGCATCGCGTCACCGAACCGAACATCCTCTATTTCGGCACGCCCGTCGTGCTGGTCAGCACGCTGAACGAGGACGGCACAGCAAATCTTGCGCCGATCTCGTCCGCGTTCTGGCTCGGCTGGCGCGGCGTGATCGGCATCGCCGCCAGCTCGCAGACCACCCGCAACCTGCTGCGCACCGGCGAATGCGTGCTGAACCTGCCGTCGCCGGCGCAGGCGCACGCGGTCGACCGGATCGCGCGCACGACAGGCACCTGTCCGGTGCCCGACGGAAAGCGGGCCAAGGGTTATGTTTACGAACCCGACAAGTTCGGCACGGCCGGGCTTACCGAGGCGGCATCGCAAACCGTGTCGCCGCCGCGCGCGCTCGAATGCCCGGTTCACCTGGAATCGGTCGTCGCGGCCGCGCACGGCCTCGCAGACGAAACACCCGACCTGCGCGGCAAGATCACGCTGTTCGAGCTGCGCATCCAGCGCGTGCACGTGCATCCCGACCTGCTGATGGATGGCCATCCGGACCGCATCGATCCCGACAAATGGTCGCCGCTGATCATGAGCTTCCAGAAGTTCTATGGACTCGCGCCGCATCAGGTGCACGCGTCGCGGCTCGCCGAGATTCCCGAGCACGCGTATCGCAGCCCCGACATCGAGCGCTCGCGCGACGCGGCCGCGCCGGCCGGTACGCCACGGCCGATCGGATAAGATACGGCCGGCCACCCTCATTGGCCCATGACCGAACCGACGGAGTGTTTTCAGTGATTCAAGCTACCCCAGTATTCAAGGACAACCTCGCGCAATTGCCGGCCATCGACGGCATCGCACGCATCGATCTCGTCGGCGCGAACGGCGACGTGGTCGCCACCATCGAGAACCAGCCCGGCAAACAGGGTTCGCTCGCCGTGTACCACTACCTGAAGCAGGCATTCGGCACGCTTGACGCGAAGGCTGCCGAGCATGGCTTGGCCGTGTTCGCCGAGCACACCGCCGATGCGCGCAACCGCCCCGGCGCACACCCGAACGTCGATCGCCTGCTCGCGATCGTCGCCGGCGGCGAAGCGCTGCGCATCGACGTCGTCGCGAAGGGCTGAGCGACGGCCGGGGCAATGATGCCGCGCGTCGATGCGCGGCACGCACATGCATCTCGCCAATGGGCGCAGGCGTATGCACGCACCTGCCGTGATACCCGTGCCCGCATTCAACGCGATCGATGACGGCCTCGCCCCCCGTCATTTTCACGATTTGATGTCCTGATTCAAACCCTCCTCCGCGAAAATCACCGGCCATCTCGACGGCAAATCACGTCGTCCGTCATTCGAAGACGCCGAAGCGCTCGCGACACATCCCACCGCCCGCCAAGCATGTAGGCCCATCGCGGCACCACATATCGTCCATGCATCGAGCATGCCGGCATGCTCGCGCAAACACGGCGCCGACAACCCGTGCGATCGATGCCCGGTCGTTCGCAACACACGCATCGCGAAAACTCCCTCGCATCGCATTAGTACGTGTATCAATTGATGACGACCGCATTTAATACTCGTCCCATTTAAATCGCATCCCAGGTTACCCAAAATTGCCATGGGTTGAGTCGAATCCAACGCATCGCCCTCCCCGGCACGGACCCGTCCGTATCAAAAATCCGGCCAATGCGATGCACGCGATCGACCTCTAAGGCAGGCAGCGTCCCTTCCCCTCGTCAACCACTCCCGTGAAACGGAAGCAACGGCACCGCCCGGATTTATCCCGGCGCGGTACGGCTCGTTGCGTCCTGCGCGAGGCGACGGACGCCGCATCGAATACATCGGTAGCGAAGGTATATGCATACGGCACTCGAACAGCAACGCGCCGCCGCTCCGTCGGCGATCCATGGGTTCCTCACGCGCATCGTCGACATCACGCTGATCGCGCTCGGCGCCGCGGCGGCAGCCTGGTTTTCTCCCGGCGACGGCATCGATCCGTCCGACAACGTGGCGATCGTCGCGAGCACGGCAGTGTTCGCGATGATCCTGTTCCCGGCGTTCGGCGTGGCGCGCATACCGCGCGATCGCGCGACCGGTCGCATCGTATTCCTTACCGTCTCGGCATGGCTGCTCGCGCTCGCCGGATCGGCAATCGTCATGTTCGCGATGCGCGGCGCGTTGCCGGTGCCGCCGAGCGGATTCCTGCTCTGGGCGGCGGCAAGCGGCATCGCACTCGTCGCGTTTCGGCTCGCCGTATGCGCGACAGTCGAACGGATCGTCCACGTGGGCGAACGCACCAGGCCAGTCGCGATCGTCGGCGGCGGTGCACATTGCGTCGCCGTGCTCGAACGGATCGCGCAATCGCCGTCGGCGCGCTATCGCGCGGCAGCCGTGCTCGATCCGGACCGCTCCGCACAACCCGGCGCGAACGGCATCGAAGCCTTTTCCACGCTCGACGCGTTCGCCGCGCACGTGCGGGCGCATGCGATTCCGGAAGTCTGGATCGCGCTGCCGATCACTGAAACCAGCGCCATCGTTCGCGTGCTCGATACATTCCGGCACGACCTCGTCGACGTCCGCCTCGTACCCGACGTCAGCCAGCTCGCGATGTTCGACGGCGCGATGGTCGATCTGGTGGGTGCGCCGGCGATCAACCTGGTCGCCTCTCCGCTGTCGCCCCGCGCGCTGCTTCAGAAAGCGATTTTCGATCGGTTGTTTGCGGCGGCGGTGCTGGTCGGCACGGCGCCGCTGCTGCTCGCGATCGCGCTGGCCGTCCGGCTGTCTTCGCCCGGCCCCGTGCTGTTCCGCCAGTTGCGCAAGGGCGCGAACGGCAAGGCGTTCGCGATCTACAAGTTCCGCACGATGCACATGCATGCCGACGCGGACGGCGGCGTGCGGCAAGCGACGCCCAACGATCCACGCGTGACCCGCATCGGCGCGTTCCTGCGCCGCACGAGCCTCGATGAAATGCCGCAGTTCATCAACGTGCTGCGCGGCGAGATGTCCGTCGTCGGCCCGCGTCCGCACGCGCTCGAACACGACGACCTGTATCACACGATCGTCGACGGCTACATCCATCGCTATCGCGTCAAGCCCGGCATCACCGGCTGGGCGCAAATCAACGGCCTGCGCGGCGAAACCGACCGCATCGAGAAGATGCAGCGCCGCGTGGAAGCCGATCTTCATTACCTGCGCAACTGGTCGTTCGCACTCGACATGCGCATCGTCGCCGCGACGATCACGTCCGGCTGGACACATCACAACGCGTACTGATCACGCGCGGGGCGCCGCCGCACGGCGCCCATCCCTGGAGAAAGCCATGCCTATGGAATCCGCCGCAAACGTGCGGCCCGGAGCCGCGCGCCCGCGCGGCGCCCGCCTGTTGCCGATCCTGTCGATCGCGACGCTCAGCGTCGCGCTGTCCGCCTGCGCGCTCGCCCCCGGCATGCGCATGGCCGAATCGCCCCCGTCTTCCGCGGCGGATGCCCGGCCCGATGGTGAAACGCCGCATTACGAGATCCGGAAAATCGGCCCCGACCTGATTCGCCAACTGAAGGCGCAGGCGGCACGGCAACAGGCCGCGCAGGCCGATCTGCTGACGGCGTCGCCCGGCGCTTACCGGATCGGCCCGGGCGACGTGCTGCAGATCACCGTATGGGATCACCCCGAGCTGGCGGCCGCGCAAGGCGCGGCAGCGCCGAACGCGCCGCACGCCGCCGATCCCGTCACCGGTTTCGTCGTCGACCAGAACGGCGATCTTGCATTCCCGTTCGCCGGCCGGGTTCACGTCGCGGGCCTCACCGCCGACGCCGCGCGCACGCGCGTCGCCGATGCGCTCGCGCGCGCCTACCGCAATCCGCAGGTCACGCTGCGCGTCGCGTCGTTCCGTTCGAAGCAGGTCTATATCGACGGCGAAGTCCGCGCGCCAGGCAACCAGCCTGTCAACGACGTGCCGATGACGCTCTATGAAGCGCTCGGCCGCGCAGGCGGCCTGAATCCGGCCGCCGATCAGAGCCGGATGACGCTCGTGCGCGACGGCGTAACGCATCCGCTCGACCTGACGCAGTTGCTGCGCCAGGGCCGCAACCCGGCCGACATCGTGCTCGCCGCTGCGGCTGAATCTGCCGATGCTGTTCTCGCCCGGGCCGAAGGAAATCGCCATGCAGGGGTTTGTGTGGATCGCGCTGGCCGCCGCGTGGCGGCGCGCGCCCGGCGACGGCCTGTTGGCCCGCGACGTGCTCGCGTCGCTCGTCATCGGGCATGTCGCCGTGTCGATGCTGTTCGAGCCCGATCTCGGCAGCTACACGCGCCATTTGTCGAGCGTGTCGCTGCTGTGCGCGATGCAGTTCGTCGGTTTCGCGCGCCCGGTACGCCGGGCAGGTCGGTCGGTGTCCGTGCCGGGCGCCGATAGCGGCGCCGCAAGCGGTGTCGAAGCGCACGTGCCTCCGTCCGCCATCTCGCCTTCGCGGCGCACGGTTCGGAGGTACATGTGATCGCAAACATCCGGCGCCAGCCGATCTACCTGAACATCCAGTCCGCACGGGCGCTCGCCGCGCTCGCGGTGGTCGCCTATCACTTGCACGTGCTGCCGTCCGGGCAGGCCGGCGTCGACGTCTTCTTCGTGATCAGCGGCTTCATCATGTCGTGCGTCGCGCCGCACGAGGGGCGCGACTTTCTCGTCAAGCGCCTGATCCGGATCGTGCCGCTCTACTGGGTGACGACGCTCGGCATCTACGCGATCGCGCTGCTGCGTCCTCACTGGCTGAACACGACGACGGCGGCGCCCGACTATCTCGTCAAGTCGCTGCTGTTCATCCCGTACGTAAAGGAAAACGGCCATTGGGGGCCGCTGAATCTCAACGGCTGGACGCTTGAGTACGAGATGCTGTTCTATCTCGTCGTCGCGGCCGCGCTCGGCTGCGTGCGTGCACGTCATGCGACCGTGTTTGCCGCGCTGACGCTTGCGTTGCTGTGCGCATGCGTGGCCGTTTTCGACCCACGCGGCGCG
The DNA here is from genome assembly GCF_003853805.1 of Burkholderia sp. Bp8994. Classification (NCBI taxonomy): domain Bacteria; kingdom Pseudomonadati; phylum Pseudomonadota; class Betaproteobacteria; order Burkholderiales; family Burkholderiaceae; genus Burkholderia; species Burkholderia sp. Bp8994. Next base: position 50,185 of record NZ_QTQH01000022.1, on the reverse strand, counting down.
ACCGTCGTCGGCCATCTCGGTCAGCCATTCGTGCTGGAGTTCGGTCTTGGCGTCGTGGCGCACCCGACGCCACCAGCCCCAGCAGCGACACGCCCGCCGCGAGCAGACGCTTGCCGCCGCTCGACTTGCCGCGACGGCGCGCCGTTTCCCCGACCGCGCACCAACCACCCTGCGCTTCGCTCCATACCAATGAATAGGCCCTGTTCATTTTGGTATCCTCTTTAATTTGTTGTGGAAGCCCCGCCTTTCTGGACGGACCGATCACGCCTGCTCAGAAATACTGAGCGGCCTGAACCCATACGCTCGGCGCGGGGGTCGGCGAACCGAACGCCGCGCCGAGCGGCCACGCGGCCGTCAGCGTCACCTGGCGCTTCGCGCCGTACCAGCTCGCGCCAATGCCACCGGCCTGCATGTTCTGCATGTTTCGTTCGTGCGTCCACGGGTGCTTGTTGTCCTGCACGCGCCCGGCATCGACGAATGTGCTGACCTGCCACCCCGGCGCGACGAGATAACGCAACTCCGCGCTGGCCTGCCAGCCCTGGTCGCCGCTGCCGGCACCGAGCGCATACGCGCGCACGCCGTACGGGCCGCCAAGACTGAACTTCTCCGATTCATCGAGGTTGTGCGATGCAAGCTGCGCGCTGAATTGCGTGTACAACTCGAACCGGCGCCCCAGCGCCTGCACACGCAGCGCGCTCACATTCAGCTTGGCAAAACTTCCGATCGACTTCTTCCACGTATCCGCCCCGAACGGATCGTTGTTGCGCAGCCGTCCGATGCCGAACATCACCGAGAACCCGTTGCGGCCGCCGCCCAGCAAGCCGTCCTGACTATTGCCGCTGACGCCGAAGGTCCACAGGCCGACGTTCTTGTCGCGCCGGACGTCGAATATGCCGTAGTCGTCGCGCAGGTTCTTGTTTTCGTACTGGATCTGCGCGGTGACGCTCAGGTTGCGCGCGCGCACGAGTGGCTGCGTCACGTACGCGGTTTGCACGCTCGCGCGGCCTTGAGATTCGAGATCGGAAAAAGCGCCGCCGAGCCGGTAGCGCAGCGACGAATACGCGACGCCGACCCGCGTCGACGCGGGCCCGACCGGTACCTGGTAGGCGGCACGGTAGTAGCGCTGCAACCCGTTGCTGAGGAGCCCACGCACGCTCAGGCGATCGCCGAGCCGCAGCGGTGAATTGACGTCGACACTGGCGCCGAGACGGTAGCGCCCGAGCGCTACGTCGCCGAAGTTGTCGAATTCGAGCGATCCGGACGCGAGCGGCCCTTTGTCGGCGTCGACGACGAGATCAGTGGTGCCGGGCATTTCGCCCGGACGCAACGTGCCACGCGCACTGACGCCGGCCAGGTCGTCGAGCAGCAACAGGCGGCGCTCGAGATCGGGCCCGCGTACGACATCGCCCGGACGCAGCGCCGAGAGCGGCTGGCGCAGCGCGACGCCGAACACGCGCGAATGGTTCTGGATCTTGATTTCGCCGTAGCGCCCTTCGGCGATCTCGATACGCACGACGCCGTCGTCGATGTCCTGGCGAGGCAGGTATGCACGTGCAAGCACGTAGCCATGGCGGCGATAGTACGCGGTGATGCGCCCCGCAGCGCGTTGCAGTTCCGCGAAACTCAACGTGCCGCCAGCCAGATCGGCGACGAGCGGCAGCAGTTTGTCGCTGGCGAACACGGTATTGCCGTCGAGCGCGAACGCGCGAACGAACACGCGCGGCCCGGACTCCGGCGCGCTCTCGGCGGCCTCTTGAGACGGCGGTACCGTCAGCTCGGGCGTGGTTTCCGCCGGCAGATCCGGACGCGGCGCCTCGATGTCGCGCATCGCGCGACCCGCGTCCGGGACTTGCGCATGTGCCGACCCGAACAGGCCCGCAGCACCGCCGCAGATCAGGGCAACGCACAATGCGTGACGGGCCCTCGGCGCCACGCTTGCTCCACGCGACACGACATACAAACAGGCGCCGGGTGACCGCGTCGCCTCAACGTTACCGATTTCGACGCGACGACGGCCGACGACTTGCATAGGATCTACTCGCATGGAACACATTCGGACCTCGCCGGCGAGGCACTCGCCAGCTTTAACTCAAGCGCCGAATGCTACAGACAGACATTTCGCATGTATTTAGATCACGTACGAAAATTCGTGACCGAATTGTTAATTGCGGGTGCAACTGCACGATGCGTGATCCGGGTCGCGTCACGCACGACTTCCCGCACGAGACGCGAGCAGAACTGCCGGCGTGACGCGAGATTGAAACCCGTGTCATAGAGCACGCCGATCCGGCGCATTGCCACGTCGACGAGGCCGTGCCGCCGCGCGGCGTCGGGCGGCTGCTTCAATCGCGCGATCACGCACGCGCCGCGATCCGAGCGTGCGAGAAACCGCGACATCGTCGTCACGCGCGACAGCGGAAACGTGCTTTCCGCGACGAGCGGCTCGCCGCCGCGCTCGCGACTTCGAGAAACGGCCGCACCGTCACGCGGATGAAGACGATGTCGCCGATCTCGGGTTCGACCGGCAACGGCATCGTGTCCGGCTCGACCGTACCGACAGCGAAAAGATGGCGCCAGCGTATGCCCTGCCGGCGCACCATGAGCAGCTGAGAACCCGTGTCGATCGACATGCGAACCTCACTCGAGCGGGATGACCGCGAGCATGTCAGCCGCGGCCACATCGCGCATCGGGGAATCGCTCCGCGCCCCGCGGGAGCGAATTCCGGTACTGGCGCGCGGCGCGCGCGCAATCGTCAGCGATTCGCGCCCAGCGCCACGCGCAGCCGCTCCATCAGCCGTGTGTAGTGCCGCACCACATCGGCCTTGTCCGCCACGTTCGCGGTCGAGAACCGCTCGGACCACGCCGCCTTCCATTCATACGTGCCGTGCACGCTGCGGTCGCCGTCCGGCGCGTGGATCAGCGAACGGATCCGAGCGTCGCGGCCCGGCCCCGTATGCATCTCGAACAATGCGTGGATGAACGTGTGATACGCGTCGTACACGTCGTCGTCGAACAGGTAGCGGTAGATGTGAAACGTGCGGTCGAGTTCGCGCTTCGCGCGGATCACGTCGTCAGGGGAGATGTCCTTCCAGTAGCCGATCCACGTGTAGAAGCACAGCAGCGCATTGAGCTGTGGCGCGACCGTGTCGTACAGCGTGAGCCGCTTCTCGATCAGCCGCTGGTTGGTCCACTGCACGAGCTCGAGCCGCTTCAGCCGGCGCGCGACGAGCCAGCCCAGGCACGCGACCGACAACGGCGTCAGCACGCCGAGCACGAGCTTGACGATTTCCAGCGAATTCCACGGATTGTTGAATGGCTGCATGAATGGCTCGACAAGAAAGACGCACCGCCCGGCGGATCGCATCGCGCACGGCGCGCGTGTTCGTCGATTGCCTCGCGGTTGACCGTTAGTTGCTTGCGCATCGAAGCCGCACCGTGATGCAGCCGGTGCGCGGCGATGCGGCTCGTCCCGCCAGTGTATCGGCCGAATGTCACCGACCGGTGACGATTTGCCGAATCGTCGTCATGCAACCGCCCGCGTTACGTCGGCAGCGCCGACGTGAGCTTGACCTTCTGCATCGGAATGTCGGTCTTGACGCTCAGCACGCCCGGGATGCGCGTCAGGTATTCCATCTGGAAGCGCCGGTAGTCGTCGATGTCGGCGGCCACCACGCGCAGCAGGAAATCGCAGTCGCCGGCCATCAGGTGGCATTCGACCACTTCCGGCATCTGCTGGACAGCCTCGGCGAAGCGGTTCACGGATTCCGCGTCCTGCCCCTTCAGCCACACGCGAGTGAAGATCGTCAGCCCCTTGCCGACCTTCGCCGGGTTCAGCACGGCCACGTACTTCTCGATCACGCCCGCTTCCTCGAGCAGCCGCACGCGCCGCAGGCACGGCGACGGCGACAGCCCGACCTCGTGCGCGAGTTCCACGTTCTGCATGCGGCCGTCACGCTGCAGCGCGCTCAGGATCCGCCGGTCGATAGCATCCAGCTTCATTGGCATCAAATTCCAAAAAAATCGCAAATCACTCGTTCAATGCCAAATTCTCAGGAATATTGGTCCGCAACGCAACCCGATTCGAGTCAAAAAAGCAGACAATCCTACTCCCCCGAAGGAGGAGTAATGAGCAGTAGCGTTTCAACGTCGTCCGGGCTTCGCGACAAGCCCGCCTATGTCGCCGAGATGGGCCGCGGATTGCGCGCGGCGCTGCCCGTCATGCTGGGTTTCGTGCCGTTCGCGCTGGTGCTCGGCGCACAGGCCGCGCAAAAAGGGCTGAGCCTGCTCGAGGTCCCGATGATGACGGGCCTGAACTTCGGCGGCGGCTCCGAATTCGCGGCGATCCATCTGTGGACGTCGCCACCGCATATCGCGCTGATCGTCGCGATGTCGTTCCTTGTGAATTCGCGCCACATCCTGATGGGGGCCGCGTTCGCGCCATACATCCGGCGCCTGCCGCGCCGCCGCGCGTTCGCGGCGCTGTTCTTCATGTGCGACGAAAGCTGGGCGATGTCGCTCGCCGACGCGCGCTCGCGCTCGGCCTCGCACATCAGTGTCCCCTATTACGCGGGCATCTGTTCCGGGCTGTACCTGACGTGGATCTCGATGACGACGCTCGGCGCGGCGGTCGGCCCGACGATCGGCAACGTCGAGCAGTACGGCTTCGACATGGCATTTACGGCCGTGTTTCTGGTGCTGCTGCGCGGAATGTGGAAGGGCATGCGAGCGGGCCGCCCGTGGTTCGTGAGCCTTGTCGTCGCAGCCGGCACGCACCTGGCCGTGCCCGGCGCGTGGTACGTCGCGGCCGGGGCGTGCGCGGGGCTGATCGCCGCGCTGCTGTGGGAGCCGCGCGATGCTGCCTGATTTCGCGACGGTCGCGACCATCGTGCTGATGGCGTCGACCACCTACCTGTCGCGCGTGCTCGGCTACGTGCTGCTGCGCAACCGCACGCTGAGCCCGCGAATGGCATCGGTGATGGAAAACGTGCCGGGTTGCGTGCTGATCTCGGTAATCGCGCCGGCCTTCGTGTCGACGCGCCCGGCCGACCTGCTCGCGCTCGCCGTCACGCTGATCGCGGCGACCCGCCTGTCGATCCTGCCGACCGTGATCGTCGGCGTCGTGTCGGCCGGCCTGCTGCGGCATCTGCTCGGGTAATCGGATCACGCGGGCGGCACATCGAACCGGAAGACGGGCGCGCGATGCGCCCGTTTTCGTATCCGCGTGCGGGGTGCGCTGCGCTGAGGTGCGCTGAGGTGCGGCATGACACGACACAACATGCGCCGCGACGGGATGCTAGCCTTGCGGGTGTACCCGCGATGCCTTTCCCCTCTCATTGCCTACCTGCGAGGATCGTCCCGATGCAAGAAACCCGCCCGCTGTTCGACCGCGTCCTGCTCACCAACGACGACGGATTCGACGCCCCCGGCCTTGAAGTGCTCGAACAGGTCGCCACGGAACTGGCGCGCGAAGTCTGGATCGTCGCGCCGGCGGAGGACCAGAGCGGCACGTCGCATTCGCTGAGCCTGCACGAACCGCTGCGCGTGCATCGCAAGGGCGAGCGCCGTTTTGCCGTGCGCGGCACGCCGGGCGATTGCGTCGCGATCGCGGTCAGCCACCTGATGAAGGACGCGCGGCCCGACTTCGTGCTGTCCGGCGTCAATCGCGGCGCGAACCTCGGCACCGAAACGGTGTTCTCCGGCACGGTCGGCGCCGCGATGACGAGCATGCTGGTCGGCGTGCCGGCGATCGCGCTGAGCCAGGCGTTCGTCGACCGCAACGCGGTGCCGTGGCATACGGCGCTCACGCACGCGCCGGACGTGATTCGCCGGCTCGTCGCGGCCGGCTGGGACAGCGACGCCTGCCTCAACGTGAATTTCCCGGCGCGGCCGGCCGACGACGTGCGCGGCCTGAAGGTGACGAACCAGGGCGCCGGCACGCTGCAAGGCGTCGACATCGTGTCGGGGCGCGATCCGCGCGACATCGAATACCACTGGCTGAAACTGGCGCGCGCACCGCGCGACGACGATGCGGATTCGGAAACGGCCGCGCTCGGCGAAGGCTATATCGCGGTCACGCCGCTGAAGTTCGAACGCACGCACGATCAGGCGCTCGCGCGGCTGCGGTCGAACCTCGGCTGACCTGGAGAGCCTTTACCGGTCACGTCAGGTTCATTCCCCCGTCGAGCATCACGATCTCGCCCGTCACATAATCGGACGCGACGAGCATCGCAACCGTCTGCGCGACGTCGTCCGGCGTCGCCGCACGGCGCATCGGCGCGCGCTCGCGCCAGAGCTGCTGCGCGTCGGTCCAGTCTGCGGTCAGCGGCGTATCGACGAGCCCCGGCGCCACCGCATTGACGCGAATCGCCGGCGCGAGCGTACGCGCCAGCAAGCGAGTCGTGTGATTCAGCGCGGCCTTCGCCGCCGCATAGGGAATCGACGCCCCCTTCGGCCGCACGCCGGCGTGCGAACTGACGTTGACGACGCACCCGGCACGCCCGCCCGACGCCGCCTCGAGCAGCGCGGGCTGCGCTTCGGCGACGAGCCGAAACGGCGCGATCACGTTGATCTCGTGCATCTCGCGCCACACGTCGGGCGTCGCGGCGGCGAGATCGTCGTGCGGAATCACGCGGCTGACGCCCGCATTGTTGACCAGCACGTCGAGGCGGCCGTGCACCGCCAGCGCGTCGCGAATCAACCGCACGCGTTGCGCATCGTCGGCGAGATCGGCCTGCACGTAGGTCGCGCCGAGTTCGCGCGCCATCGCGCGACCGGTGTCGGCGGAACTGCGCGAATGGAGGATCACCGCGTAGCCGTCCGCCGCCAGGCGTCGCGCGATGGCCGCGCCGATTCCCGACGTCGATCCGGTGACGAGCGCGACAGGCCGATGCACGCGCGACGCGCGCGGCTCGGCGACGGTTTCGGTTTCAGGTTCCGTTTCGGAAATCGGGGCGTTGATCGGCGGATGCGGCGCGTCCATGGCGTGGAATCCTGTCAGTGGCGTTCCCGCATCATAAGCATGACGACGGCCGATGCGGATGCGTGCCGTCTACGGCCGTTTCGGCAGGTCGACGAAATCCTCGAGCTCGCCGGCGATGTAAAGCCGCTTGCCGATTCTCGGGTATTCGCAGACGTCGTGTTCGAGGCGCTGGCCGAGGATGAACAGTTCCAGCGGCACCTCGCCGGTGTTCTGCAACGTGTGTGCGTCGCCGCCGCGCGGAAAACCGAGGAAATCGCCCGGCCCGATTTCGCACGTGCGTTCGCCGATCGTGACCGAGCCGGTGCCGGACAGCACGTACACGCATTCTTCCTCGTACAGGTGGCGGTGATACTCGGCCGATTCGTGCCCGGGCATCAGCGTGAGCAGGTGCGCGCCGATCTGCGTGAGGCCCGTCAGGTCGCTGAGCTGTCGTTTGAGGCGAACGGCATTGGGATTGAGCGAATGCACCGCGCGCGTCGGTTCCATCTTCGCGATGTCGGCGGCTTTCAGCAGCTCCCGGGGAGGTGTCGTGGACATGGGGATCTCGTCGGCGTGAATGCTGCGGTTGAGCGCGCCGCCCGGGCCGGCACGGCGCGCATGCCGCGTTATTGTCCGACATTTTCACGCAGACGAGCTGCACATTTCCAGATACGGATAGCCGGCGGCGGCGGCACGCGCGCGACGCATTCGCCGCCGCCGCTCAACCCACATGCACGCCGCGCAGCGTCGTCAGCAACGCGACGAGACGGTCGACGTGCTCGTCCTCCGTGCGCCACGACGACACGCTGATCCGGAACGCCGGCCGCCCCTGCCATACGGTCTGCCCGAACCATACGTCGCCCGAATCCTGCGCGGCCTGAAGGATCGCGATCGTCTCGTCGTCGGTGCCGGCGCGCACGAGCACCTGGTTCAGCACGACACGGTTCAGCACGTCGTAGCCGGCCGCGCGCAGGCCATCCGCGACGCGCTGGGCCTGTGCGCAATGCCGCTCTACCATCGTCGCCACGCCGGCGCGGCCGAGCGCACGCAGCGCGGCCCACACCGGAATGCCGCGCGCACGCCGCGAGAATTCGAGGTTCAGGTTCTTCTGCGCATCCTGCGCGCCGCTCAGGTAGACGGCATCGCTGTTCATCGCGGTCGCGAGCGCGGCCGCGTCGCGGCAGATCACCATCGCGCCGTCGTACGGCGTGTTGAGCCACTTGTGGCCGTCGGTGGTCCAGCTGTCCGCGCCGTCGATGCCGTCGGTCAGCGCGCGCTTCGACGACGCGCGCGCCCACAGCCCGAACGCGCCGTCCACGTGCACCCAGGCACCGGCGGCCTTCGCGCGCGGAATCAGCGCCGCGAACGGATCGAATTCGCCGGTGTTCACTTCGCCGGCCTGCACGCAGAGGATCGTCATGTCGTCGAGCGGCGGCAATTGCGCGGGGTCGATGCGGCCGTGCGCGTCGACCGGCGCGACGATCAGGCGCTTCATCCCGAAGCCGAGCACGCGCAGCGCCTTCTTCACGGTGATGTGCGCGAGCTCCGAGAGCACGACCTTCACCTCGGGTGCGCCGATCAGGCCGTCCGCGTCGACGTCCCAGCCCTTGCGCGCGAGCAGCGCACGCCGCGCGGCCACCAGCGCGACCAGCGTGCAGGCCGTCGCGCTCGTGCCGAAGCCGACCGCGCTGCCTTCCGGCAGCCCGAGCACGTCGACGACCCAGCGCGCGGCCTGCCGCTCGATCGTCGCGGCCACCGGCGAATTCGCGAACGACGACGCGCACTGGTCCCACGCGAGCATCAGCCGCTCGGCGGCTGCTGCGGCCGGCAGCGTCGCGCCGATCACGAAGCCGAAGTAGTTCGGGCCGTTCGATGCGACGGTCGCGGGCGTGCCCTTATCGTCGAGCAGGCGCAGCACGTCGTCGGCCGGGCGGCCCGCATCGGGCAGCGGCTCATCGAAGGCCGCAAGACCCGCGAGCGCCGCGGCGTCGGGATAGGCGCGCCGTTCGTCGGTCGCGGCGAGATACGCGTGCGCGCGCCGGTCGGCATCGGCCAGCAGGGCGAGTTCATCCATGTCGATTGCCTCTGTGAAGATCAGAGTTGCAGGAGGTCGCGGCCCAACCGATGCAGCGCATCGTCGATCCGCTTGTAGTACGTGAACTTGCCGACGCGCGTCGCCCGCACGAGCCCGGCATCCGCGAGGATCCGCATGTGGCGCGTGGTCGTCGCCGGTGCGATGCCGAGCTTCTCGGTGATGTACGTGCAGCACACGCCGAGCTCGTCGAAGTCGCCGTGCGGCTGCGGCGGGAAATGCTTGCGCGGCTGCTTGAGCCAGCGCATCACGGCCAGACGGCTTTCGTTGGCCAGTGCGCTGATGCGGGTGACGTCGTCCATGGTTCCGGTCTCGTTTGACGTTTTGAATATTAGCTAAATGACGAAACGTGGACAACCCGCTTCGCGGGCGATCTTGCGTTCACTGTCGCGGGGGAAGCGGCCCCGTTCCGCTACTGCGCCGCATTTGGCGTCATCGCGTCGGACGCTGACGCGCGAACGCATCGGCCGCGGCGCGATCCGGTTGCGCTCACCCCGCCGCCAACGCCTGCGCCAGCCGTTCGATCAGCGCCCGCACGCGCCGCGGCTGCACCGCGCCGCCCGGATAGACGATCTGCAGGTCGACTTCACCCGGCGAGAACTCGCGAAGGATCTCGACCAGCGCGCCGGACGCCAGATCCTGCTCGACGTCGAGCAGCGACTTCAGCGCAATCCCGTGCCCCGCGACGCACCACGCGCGCACGAGCGCGCCGTCGTTGGCGACGCGCCGGCCGCGCACCGTCACGCGCTTCGGTTCGTCGTCGATACGGAACGGCCACTCGGCATACAGCTCCTGACCGAAGCGCATCACGATGCAGTCGTGCGCGGCAAGTTCGGCCGGATGCCGCGGCGTGCCGTGCGCGGCGAGATACGCAGGCGCGGCGCACACCACGCGGCGCGAGCGGCCGAGCGAGCGGCTGCGCAGCGCGCTGTCCGCGAGCTGGCCGCGACGGATCGCGAAGTCGAGCCCCTGCCCGACGAGATCGACGTAGCCGTCGCCGAGATGCAGGTCGACCGTGACGCCCGGGTGCTCGGCCAGGAACGCGTCGACCACCGGCACGACGCGCGCCTGCCCGAGATCGGCCGGCGCGCTCAGCCGCACGGGCCCCGACAGCGTCTGCGCGCCGAGCCGCACGCGGCTTTCGAGTTCGTCGGCCTCGGCGAGCAGGCGCCGCGCGCCCGCGACCAGCGTGCGGCCCTCGTCGGTCAGGCTGATCGCGCGGGTCGTGCGCGTGAGCAGCGCCGCGCCGTAGTGGCGCTCGAGCGCCGTCAGCCGCTCGGAAACCGTGGCAGGCGACAGGCCGACCTCGCGGCCGGCCGCGGCCAGCCCGCCCTTCTCCACGATGCGCAGGAACAGCGCGAGGTTGTCGAGCAGCATTCTTCGCTTCCTCCGAAGGATATTTTCGAAGTCTGCCCAATTATCCGGATGAACCGCAAGCGCTAGAGTGAACGCTCACCTTGCCGACGCCCGCTCGCGCCGGCCTCGACGACGAAAGGACACCCGCCATGGAATACCGCACGCTCGGCCGCTCCGGCCTCAAGGTTCCCGCGCTGAGCTTCGGCGCAGGCACGTTCGGCGGCACCGGCCCGTTGTTCGGCGCCTGGGGCAACACGGACGTCGACGAAGCGCGCCGCCTGGTCGACATCTGCCTCGAAGCCGGCGTCAACCTGTTCGACACCGCCGACGTGTACTCGGACGGCGCATCCGAGCGCGTGCTCGGCGCCGCGATCCACGGCCGGCGCGACCAGGTGCTGATCTCGACCAAGACGGGCCTGCCGACCGGCGATGGCCCGAACGACGCCGGCACGTCGCGCGCACGGCTGATCCGCGCGGTCGACGACGCGCTGCGCCGCCTCGATACCGACTACATCGATCTGCTGCAGCTCCATGCGTTCGACGCGGCCACGCCGGTCGAGGAAGTGATGTCGACGCTGGACGACCTCGTGCGTGCGGGCAAGCTGCGCTACATCGGCGTGTCGAATTTCGCGGGCTGGCAGATCATGAAATCGCTCGCGCTAGCCGACCGGCACGGCTGGTCGCGCTACGTCGCGAACCAGGTCTACTACTCGCTCGTCGGCCGCGACTACGAGTGGGACCTGATGCCGCTCGGCGCGGACCAGGGCCTCGGCGCGCTGGTGTGGAGCCCGCTCGGCTGGGGCCGGCTCACCGGCAAGATCCGCCGCCACGCGCCGCTGCCCGAACGCAGCCGCCTGCACGATACGGCCGGCTTCGGGCCGCCGGTCGACGACGAACGGCTGTACGACGTGGTCGACGCGCTCGACGCGATCGCCGAGGAAACCGGCAGGACCGTGCCGCAGATCGCGCTGAACTGGCTGCTGCAACGCCCGACCGTGTCGTCGGTGATCATCGGCGCGCGCAACGAGGAACAGTTGCGCCAGAACCTCGGTGCGCTCGGCTGGTCGCTGACCGATGCGCAAGTCGCGAAGCTCGATGCGGCGAGTGCGATCGAAGCGCCGTATCCGTACTTCCCGTATCGCCGGCAGGACGCGTTCGCGCGGCTCAATCCGCCGATGCGCGGGTAGGCGGAGCAGCGGACCGTCGCGCTCCGATGCAATGATGCAACGACGTGGCGACGTGGCGACATAGCGACATAGCGACATAGCGACGTAGCGGCGTGGAGACACAGCGTCGTAACGGCGTAACGGCCTAGCGACATAGCGGCGTAACGGCATAACGACGTAGCGACGACACGGCGCGACGGCCGTCACCGCGCGGCCAGCACACAGTCGATCATCTCGCCGATCCGCCGCGCGAGCCCGTCCATCCGCTCGGCCGGCACGCCGCCGTAGCCGAGCACGAGCCCGTTGTAACCCGCCGCGGTGCCCGGCAGGCAGAACGACGACAGCGGCCGCAGGATCAGCCCGTGCGCCTGCGCGACGCGGCTCAGTTCCGTGTCGGCCACCGGCACGTCGAGCCGCGCGGACAGATGCATGCCGCCCGCGCCGCCCGACACCGTCAGCCGCGTATTCAGCCGCCGCGCCAGTGCGTCGTGCAGTGCGTCGCGCCGCTCGGCATACACGCGGCGCATGCGCCGCAGATGGCGCGTGAAATGCCCGGCGTCGATGAAATCCGCGAGCGCGCGCTGCTCGACGGCGCGGCCCTGCAGCATCAGTGCGCCCGCCGCGTCGCGCAGCGGCTGCGCAAGCGCGGGCGGCACGACCATGAAGCCGAGCCGCAACGCCGGAAACATCACCTTGCTGAAGGTACCGAGGTAGATCACCGGCGCGTCGTCGGCGAGCCCCTGCACGGCCGCGTGCGGCGTGCCGTGGTGACGGAACTCGCTGTCGTAGTCGTCCTCGACGATCCATGCGCCGGCAGCGCGCGCCTGCGCGACGAGCGCGAGCCGCCGTTCGAGGCTCATCACCGCGCCGAGCGGATATTGGTGCGACGGCGTGATGTAGACGAGCTTCGGCGGACGATCGCGCCAGTCGTCCGGATGCGGCGCGAGCCCCTGCGCATCGACGCCGATCGGCTCGACGCGCAGGTCGGCCGCGAGAAACGCGTTGCGCGCGCCGTGGTAGCCGGGGTTCTCGATCCATGCGACGTCGCTCGCGTCGGCCAGCGCGCGGGCGCACAGGTCGAGCGCGCCCTGCGTGCCGTCGGTGACGATCACCTGCGCGGCGTCGCAGCGCACACCGCGCGACGCGCGCAGATAGCCGGCGATCGCGTCGCGCAGCACCGCGTCGCCTTCCGCGGACTGATAGCCGAGCTGCGCCGGCCCCGCCGAGCGCCATGCGCGCTCGACGCAGCGCCGCCACTGCTCGAGCGGGAACGCGTCGACGGCCGGCACGCCCGGCATGAACGGCAGTGATTCGTCGAGGCCGCTCGTCGCGCGCTCGGTCTGCGCGACGCGCCGCGACAGCGCCGCCGTAGCGCCGGCGGGCGCCGCGGCGGCGACCTGCGACCCGCGCAATCCCATCCGGGCGACCACCGTGCCCTGCCGCGTGCCGGTCACGAACCCTTCCGATGCGAGCCGCTCGTACGCGTACAGCACCGAATTGCGTGCGATGCCGAGCTCGTCGGCCAGCGTGCGCGATGCGGCAAGCCGCGTGCCCTCGGCGATCCGGCCGCTCAGGATCGCGTCGCGCAGGCACGCGTACAGCCGCTGCTGCTGCGACATCCGCGTGGCCGCGTGCGGCCCCGCTTCGCGCTCGAAGGTCGACAGCAGCAACGCGTAATCCATCGTGGCTCCAGATTGTGTGGATGTCATGGGTCTACACATGGTGCCACGAACTTTCTATCGTAGATGTCTGCGCGCGTTTCCGGCCGTGCCGGCAACGCTTCATTCCATCCATCCTCGAGAGGTTCGCGACCATGAACGCTACCGACACCGGCCTGACCGTGCGCCCCGTGCGCGAAGACGATTTCGACGACTGGCTGCCGCTGTGGGACGGCTACAACCGCTTCTACGGCCGCTTCGGCGATACCGCGCTGCCGCGCGAGATCACGCAGCTCACGTGGTCGCGCTTCTTCGACGGCTACGAGCCCGTGCATGCGCGTGTCGCGGAACGCGACGGCCGGCTCGTCGGGCTCGTGCATTTCCTGTATCACCGGAGCACGACGCTGGCCGGGCCGACCTGCTATCTGCAGGATCTCTTCACGCTCGAGCGCGAACGCGGCAAGGGCGTGGGCCGCGCATTGATCGAAGCCGTGTACGACGCCGCGCAGGCGCAGCGCGCCGAACGCGTGTACTGGCAGACGCACGAGACGAATCGCACGGCGATGCGGCTCTACGACACCGTCGCGGAAAAAACCGGATTCGTGATCTACCGGAAGGTCTTGCCGCGCTGATCATGCGGCGTGCCGCAGGCCGCACGCCGCGCGGCCGCGACGGTTTCAATCCAGCGGCCGCGCCTTGATCCACAGGAACAGCGGCACGCGCGACCACTGCTTCAGCGTGTCCGTGTCGGCGCGATCGGGCAGCGGCTCGCGCAGCGACACGATCGCGAAGCCGGCCGCCTCCAGCGCATCCATGTAGGCCCGGAGCGGCAGCGACCAGCCCGCGAAGTGCATCGACAGCCCGTCGCGCGTTTCCACGCCCTCGAAATGCTCGCTGCCGAAATACGTGCCTTCGAGCACGAACGGCGCGTCGGGCTGCGGCCCCGCGAAACGGCCGCGATCGCGGAACGGATGCACGAGCGACACGAACAGCAGCCCGCCCGGCTTCAGCACGCGACGTGCCTCGCGCAACGCGGCCGCCATGTCGTCGAGGTCCATCAGCACGTTGTATGCCATCACGATGTCGAAGCTGGCCGGATCGAACGGCAGCGAGGCGGCATCGGCGAGTGCGTAGCGGTGCGCCGAGTCGGCGCGACGCGCGGCGTCGAGCATCGCGGGCACCGCGTCGCTCGCGGTCACGTCGTAGCCGAGCGCCTTCAGCTCGCGGCTCACGCGTCCCTCGCCGCAGCCGATCTCCAGTGCGCGGCCGGTGCCGCGGCCGAGGTAGGCTGCCAGCCCGTCGCGATACTTCCAGAACGCATCGTGGCCCGGCCTGCCGGCCCAGTCGATCCATTGGTCGGCAACGTGAGTCCAGTGTTCCGTGATGGTTTTGCTGTCGGTCATGTTCGCTCCCGATCGGTGTTCGTCGTGCGGGCCCAGGATGCGCATGGTAAGCCGAAGCGGCGGTGCGCGTGAGCGCGTTGCGCGGCTCGAGGCCGCCGCGGCCGGTTTCCGTTTCCGGCGGCGGCGTTCTACAGTTGTTACGACGGACGACATGCGCCGCCGGACATCGTTCGCGTTCGGCGCGCGTGCCGATACACCCCCGATTCCGAGGAACGTCCATGCCGAGTATCGTCGCCGGCCCCGCCGATCTGCCGCCGAGCCCCGTCGCCGCCGAAACGCGGATGGTGCACGACGTCGCCACGCTGCAGCCGTCGGACTATCGTTCGGCCGACGGGTCATCGTGGGTCATCGCCACCCTCACGCCGGCCCCGGACAGCGGCGAAAACGTGACCGGCAATACCTACTTCGATACCGCGAAACGGCAAACCGTCGCAGTGCCCGACGCGCGTCGGCGTTACGCGAACCGCGGCACCTGGCAGGTCGTCGCGAGTTCCAGCCCGTCGGTGCCCGCCACCGGCCGCTACGACTGGCTCACGCTCGCATGGCTGCCGATCAACGGGCGGCCGCTGCCGCAAACGCCCGAGCATCTGTATTCGCCGTTCATTCGCGGCGGCACGATCGTCTATCGGTGGAATCCGGCCGCGCAAGGCGGCGAGCAGTTCGGCAACGTGCGGATGATCTTTCCGGCGTGGCAACGGCAGGTCGCGGACGTGCTGCGCGGCGCACCCGGCGACGTCGCGCAAGCGGCGGCGGCGCCCGCATCGGCGCTCGATCGCGTGCAGCAGGACGGCAATCCGATGGCCGCCGTGCTCGACTTCGCCGCCGCGCTGCACGAGGAACCGGCCGACCGGATCGCTGCGCGCCTGCCGGCATTGCTGCGCGCGAGCGACCTGCACGAAGTGTCGGCGATCGTGTTTCAGTGCATCGCCGCATCGCGGGAAGCGGACCGGCCACGCTTCGTCGAGGCGATCAACGGGTCCGTCACCTCGATCGACGACGGCGCGCGCCTGCTCGCCATCGCCTACGGCGCATTCGCGGCCGGCAGGGCGAAGCCGCGTCCGTTCAGTGATGCCGAACAGGCTGCGCGCATCAACGATGTGTTCGCGGCCTTGAAGCAGCGGACGTCGGCACTCGGCGTGCCGGCCGGACAGGGTTCGCCGTGGTACGAATTCTTTACCGCGTACCGGCTTGGCGGTGCGCCTTCCGGCTCGAGCGGAAGCAGGCAGTAATTACCTGGCCTGCGCGAACGTCGGCGGCCTGATGCGTCGCAAGACTTCGACGAAAACGACGTCGTCCTGAATGCCGGCGCCCGGCATGCGATTCGCACGCGTCGGGCGGTGCATGGCGCGCGGTCGCCAAGGGAACCCGTGTGCGTCCCGTAGGGTCGAAACGTCACATGACCGTCGACGGCATCGCGTTCGCCGGTCGATCCACGATCCCCGCACCCTTTTCTCCCCATGTTGAGCATCGGTCCCTTCTCGATCCGCGTCGTCGCGGTAGCCGCCGCCGCGCTGCTGGCGTGGCTCGTTGCCCGTTTCATCCAGCGCCGCCCACCCGACGGACATCACAAGAGCGCGTCGAGCCTGATCCTCGACGTGCTGCTGCTCGGGCTGGTCGCCGCGCGTATCGGCTATGTCGCGCAATGGTGGCGCGACTACGCGACGACGCCGCGCGCCATCGTCGCGCTCGGTGACGGCGGCTTCGACTGGCGCATCGGCATCGCCGCCGCACTGGCGTTCGCCGTCTGGCGGCTGCGTCGCCTGCCCGCGCTGCGCAAACCCGTGGCGGCCGGCATCGTCGCGGGCCTCGCCGCGTGGGGCATCGCGCAAGGCACGCTGGCGACACTGCAGCGAACCGCGCCGCCATTCGCCGCGCTGCAGCTCGAAGCGCTCGATGCGACGCCCGTCCTGCCGCAACGCTTTGCAGGCAAGCCGGTCGTGGTGAACCTGTGGGCGACGTGGTGCGCACCGTGCCGGCGCGAGATGCCGCTCCTCGAACAGGCGCAACGCGATCATCCGGGCATTACGGTGCTGATGCTCAACCAGGGGGAAAACGCGCAGGCCGTGCGCGCGTTCCTCGAACAGCAGGGGCTGCGCTTCGACAACGTGCTGCTCGATCCGTCGTTGCATGCGATGCATGCGTACGGATCGCGCGGGCTGCCCACAACGCTGTTCTTCAATGCGAAAGGCGAGCTCGTCGAATCGCACATGGGCGAGCTCACCGCCGCGCGCTTGAAGGACGCGGTGGCGCAGCGTTTCGGTCAGTGATGTCGTCGGCAGCCTGCTCGACGCCACGATCGATCGGCGATGGCAGCGCGCGTTCCCGCAGCCGCGACCGATTCGACCGCCGACTCGCCGGCACTTCGACTACCATCGGCGACGCTCACGGCCTCGACAACACCATCACCCGCCCCGACACGCGCTGAAGCTTCAGCCACCCCGTGTCGGCGGTAAACCTGAGCTGCTGCAACGGGAAATCGAATCCCGCCTTCTGCGCGGCGCTGACCACCGCATCGGCAATCCAGCGAATCAGTTCCTTTCCTTCGTCGGTCGTCTGGTGACCGTTCTGGACACCATAGAAATAGCGGTTCCCTGCGTTGACTTCGTTCTGCAACTGCATCCAGTGCCCCGGGAGGCCGGGCAGGGTCCTGAACAGGTCGGCCACGCGCTGCGTCGTCAGGCCGCGCGCCCACAACGCGCCGTTCACGGCGGGCCGCGCCAGGTTGTGACGGTCTGCGTCCTGTGCCTGTCCCTTGATCTCGCCTTTCAGACTATCGGGTTTCGTCATCGCACTGTCCTCGTGAGGGCCCGGTAACGGGCCGATTGAATGAATAATGCCGCCGAATAGCGAGCGCACGCGCGTCTTGCACGATACCGCTAATCTCAAAATTGATCGCCTGTCAGGTATATCAGGCCGGCGCCCGGCAATATCGCGCGCAAAAATCATCCTCGTCCGATAGGCGTCGCGACAGCAGGCCGATATGCTTCGTCGGGTGCGGTGCCGGTGAAATGCCCTGTTCAAGTTCGGAGTGAGCCGGTCATCGAGCTTCATCGGCGCCGCACCCCGCTTCGTTGCGAGCCGGCTTCGGCGCGGGCGCTCGATGGTGGCCGGTGGGCGCGGCCACGACAGGGAAAGACGATGTTGAAACAACACGCTGCCATATGCGAACGCCGAGCGTCTGCGCCGAAGCCGGATCCCTCCCGCCATTCCCTTCATTCCCGCCTGCACACCCCGCCATTATTCAAAAAAGCGTGACACGCATCGATATAATTTCCGAGATATATCGAACGGCACTCCATTGAATATTCACCATTAAATCGAACTGTTTCGGTTTCCGATTTTCTGAACAATTCCCATTCCCGGTCGAATATTTTTTCATTTATTTTTCGCCATGCTGACTGAACCGTGTTTGAAACTGCAAGCGTTTGCGAGACACGGTGAAGTGCCTTATCCATCGACTTCCAGGAGGAAAGCATGGCCGAAACTCAAACGTCCTCGAATCGCGCCGGCGAGTTTTCGATTCCGCCGAACACCGACTTCCGCGCGATTTTCTTCGCGAATGCTGCCGAGCAGCAGCACATCAAGCTCTTCATCGGCGACAGCACGGAACCGGCCGCTTATCACAAGCTGACCACGCGCGACGGCCCGCGCGAAGCCACGCTGAATTCGGGCAACGGCAAGCTGCGCTTCGAAGTGACGGTAAACGGCAAGACGTCGGCCACCGATGCGCGCCTCGCGCCGATCAGCGGCAAGAAATCGGACGGTTCGCCGTTCACGGTCAACTTCGGGATCGTCGTGTCGGAAGACGGTCACGACAGCGACTACAACGACGGCATCGTCGTGCTGCAGTGGCCGATCGGCTGACCTGACGCACGATCGGCGGCCGCGCCGTGCCGGCCCACCGTCGTCTGGCCGGCCAGCGGTTCGCGCCCATCAAGCGGGCCCTCACGCAGCACCCCAATCCAGAACAGCGTTATCACAGGAGACTTCCATGCCGCTTCTTTCGGCTTCGATCAACAGCGCACCCGTCGTCACGTCCGAGACGTACGTCGACATCCCCGGCCTGCATATCGACATCGCCAAGGCAGAGATTCGCGACGGGAAACTGCAGGTCATCCTCAACGTGCCGACGCCGTACGCGACCGGCAACAATTTCCCCGGCATCTATTTCGCGATCGCGACCGACAAAGGCGTCGTCGCGGACGGCTGCTTCACCTATTCCTCGAAGGTGCCCGAAAGCACTGGGCGCATGCCGTTCACGCTCGTCGCGACGATCGACGTCGGCAGCGGCGTCACGTTCGTGAAAGGGCAGTGGAAAAGCGTGCGCGGCAGCGCGATGCATATCGATTCGTACGCGAGCATTTCCGCGATCGGTGACACGGCCGCGCAATCGTCGTCGCAAGGCGGCGGGAATCAGGGCACCGAAACCGGCGGCGGCGAACGCGACGGCACGTTCAACCTGCCGCCGAACATCAAGTTCGGCGTGACCGCACTCACCAACGCGGCGAACGACCAGACGATCGACATCTACATCGACGACAACCCGAAACCGGCCGCCACGTTCAAGGGCGCGGGCGTGCAGGACCAGAACCTCGGCACGAAAGTGCTCGACTCCGGCAAGGGGCGCGTACGCGTGATCGTGACGGCGAACGGCAAGCCGTCGCGCATCGGCTCGCGGCAAATCGATCTCTTCAAGAAGTCGTACTTCGGAATCGTCGGCTCGGAAGACGGCACCGACGACGACTACAACGACGGCATCGTGTTCCTGAACTGGCCGCTGGGCTGAACCCGGCGATGCGCGGCGCGGCAACGCGTGCGCGCCGCCGTCGAAGCCGCAATGGCGACGGGGCCAACCGCCCCGGCCACCCGTTGTGAAGCGATTCATTCGAGCAGTCATTTGCAGTCCCACGCCGCGCTCCGCGCGAGACGACGGCGAGATCCGCTCACCGGCCGCGCGATGCGAGACATTCCATCAAGACGAGGAAGACATGTCACAACCGTTTACCCATGACGATCTCTACGCCCTGCTGCAACTTGCCGGCAACGATGCAACCGCCGTGCAATCGAACGGCGACCAGGCCGTGCTCGACCGGATGCGTCAGTTCATGACCGCGCAGCTCGTGGAGAAGCTGCCGCAATACGATGTGTTCGTCGACATCGCGACCATCCCGTACAGCTTCGATGTCGGCAGCTGGCAGAACAAGGTGAAGGCCGATGCGGCCGGGCAGGTGATCGCCTGCACGGTGACGTGGGCCGGCGCACCCGGCGTGCTGCCCGGCGCGGCGGCGAAGTTCGGCGTCGGTGCGGTGGTCAATTACTTCTCGAAGGCGACGCCGCAACCGCAACCCACGCAGCCGGACACCACGACGACCGGCGGCGGCGAACGTGACGGCATCTTCAACCTGCCGCCGAACATTGCATTCGGCGTGACGGCGCTCGTCAATTCGTCCGCGCAGCAGACGATCGAAGTCTTCGTCGACGACAACCCGAAACCGGCCGCAACGTTCCAGGGCGCCGGCACGCAGGACGCGAACCTGAACACGCAGGTCGTGAACTCGGGCAAGGGGAAGGTGCGCGTGGTCGTGACGGCGAACGGCAAGCCGTCGAAGATCGGTTCGCGCCAGGTCGACATCTTCAAGAAGACCTATTTCGGGCTGGTCGGCTCTGAAGACGGTACGGACGGCGACTACAACGACGGCATCGCGATCCTGAACTGGCCGCTGGGTTGACGGGCTGACCGTCAAACGGAAGGCAAGCGCCGGGCGCTGACTGGCCCGGCGCTTGCCTTTATTGCTCCCGATGCCCGCCGGGAGCATCGCACACGGGCATGACAAACACCGGATGGATAGCCTGAAACATGACGTGGTCGCGCCTGCACACGGTACGCCGGGCGAGCACGCGCGACGTCGCGACATCAGCCGTCACGCCGGGCGCCACGCTGCGACATCGCGAGCGGCGACGTCAAGCTGGCCGCGGCCAACTGCGTGCGCGCGGCGTAGGCCACGCGGTTGAACGCGACACGCTGCTCACCCTTCAGTTTCGCTGCCTTCGCCGCCTGCACGAGGCCGATCGGATCGACAAGACGGCCGTGTCGGCGGACCTCGAAGTGCAGATGCGGGCCGGTCGCGGTCCCGGTACTGCCGACCGCGCCCACCCGTTGACCTCGGGCGACCCGCGCACCGGTTCGCAGCGTGGGCTCGAACGCCGACAAGTGCGCGTAGTACGACGCATAGCCACCGTCATGACGGATCACCACATACTTGCCGTAACCGCCCGGCTCGGTGCCGATGAACGTCACGACGCCGCGCTCGGAGGCATGGACGGCGCGCCCTGTCGGCGCGGCGAGATCGACGCCCGAATGCACGTGGCGCGCGCCGGTCACCGGATGCACGCGCGCGCCGAAGCGCGAACTGGTGCGAGTCGACCGGACCGGCATCGCGAACCGGGTGCCGTCGAACGGCATGCCGTCGAGATCGTAATAGGCGCCCGGCACCGCCGCTCCGGGGGCGAACCACACGGCCGCGACGCGCCGGCCGCGAAAGCGGATGTCGAGCGCCGTCACGCGCACGCCGTCCGGCAGTGCCGCATCGTCATCGGATTCGAATGCGACACGGAAGGTGTCGCCGGTCGCGCCGTGCAGCTTCGGGTCGATACGACCGGCCAACATGCGCGTCAGCTGCGCCACGACACCGTCGGGCAATTCGGCGCGCGCCAGCGACGCATGCAGGCTGCCGGTGATCGCACCGGCCCGCGCGCCGCTCTCCCGCTCCGCGAGCACGAACGGTTGCGCGGACGCCAGCTCGACCCGACGCGATGCGAATGCCGAAGGCGTGCCGATCGCGGGAAGATGCGATGCAAAACCATACTCGAAACGCCCTGCGTAACCCCGCTCGATCGCACCCCGTGCCGCATCGCAAAGGACAACGTACGGCGCACAGGCGCCGGCACGCACGACGAACATGCCGGGATAGGCCTCCGCACGCACACGCACCGCCTGCGCATCCGCCACGATGCGCGGAACCACCGTCGACGCAAGCAAGCCGCCCCAGACGGTGCGGGCGGAATTGAAGAAAGGCACGTCGACAAGGTCGGCCGCTTGCGCCGCCACGGGCGCGGACGGCACGGCACCGGAGGATGCCAGCGCCATCGCGCCCTGTGTGCCGGCAAGCCACGCCGCCGCGATGACACCGCGCAGCAGCGCGCGGCGAACGGGAAAGCGGATGGCGCCGCGTTGCGCGGATCGACCTTGTTCGCGTGCGAGACGTAAACACAGGTCGAACCGCATCGCGTCGTCACTCGCTATCCATGAAAATTTGAAATGAACCGGGTATCGCGGAGGAAAGAGCGTCGCGATCCGGTAGCCTGGAGGCGAGTGTACTGGCGCGACCAACATCGCCGAATAGGACCAATCCGATTTGTTCAGATGTTGTCTTAGTACATGAACGAAAGACAAAAGTCGCCGTAAAAATGCGCGGGATGCGCCCCTTCGGTCGCGTGACACCCCGCATGGCTGTACAGTCGAGGGTTGCCCGCGCACGCGCGCATGCCCGCCGGGCCACGGCGGGTGCGCCGCCCGTCGCGCCTTCTGTCCTCAACCCGGAATCCCGTCATGTTTCTCGATCATCTTCATCCGGAACGCTGGACGTTCCTGTGGAACGCGTTGTCCACGCTGTCGCTCAGGCTCTGCGCCGCCCTCGCGCTGCTCGTTGCGGGCTGGTGGCTGTCGAAACGCATCGGCAACTGGCTGAGCCGGCTGCTCGCGAACAAGGAGCGCGTCGACGACACGCTGCGGCCAATCCTCTGCGACGTCGCCGTGTGGGGCATCCGCATCGTCGCGATCGTCGGCGCGCTGTCGCAGCTGGGCATCGAAACCGCGAGCATCGTCGCGGTGCTCGGCGCGGCCGGCCTCGCGATCGGGCTCGCACTGCAGGGCACGATGCAGAACATCGCGGCCGGCATCATGCTGTTGCTGCTGCGGCCGTTCAAGGTGGGCGACTACATCGACGGCGGCTCGAGCGTCGCGGGGACGGTGGACGAAGTCGGCCTCTTCATGACGCGGCTGACGAAGCCGGACGGCATCTGCGAATACGTGCCGAACAGCGCGCTGTGGGGCAGCGCGATCCGCAATTACACGCGCAATCCGACGCGCCGTCTCGATCTCGAGGTGGAAGTGTCGGTGCACGACGACATCGATCGCGCGCTCGACGCGCTGCGCGCGCTGGCCGAAGCCGATCCCGACGTGCTGACGGAACCGGCACCGGACGTGATGGTGATGCGCTTCGACGACAGCACGGCGATCGCGAACATGCGCGTGTGGACGCACACCGACAAGTTCTGGGCGATGCGCTGGCGCCTCGCGCGCCAGGTGCGCAAGACGCTCGCCGATGCGGACTGCGCGTTGCCGATCCGCACGCGCGAACTGCACATCGTGCATGACGCCGAACAGCAGCGCCGGGCCGACCCGCGCCGCGTACAGGCGTCGTAAGACCTCGGGGCGCACGACCGCGCATGGCGCGCTGCGCCGTGCGCCCCGCTCGCATCACATCCTGACGATATCGAGCAGCGCCTTCCTGCCGCTCTTGTAAGTGAATACCGAGATCGCACCGTGCTTCAGGTCGCCCTGCGGCGTGAAGCTCGTTTCGCCGATCACGCCGCGATAGTCGGTCGCCGGCATCGCGGCGAGCACCTTCGCCGGGTCCGTCGAGTTCGCGCGCTTCATCGCGTCGACGATGATGTACACCGCGTCGTACGAGAACGGTGCATACACCTGCATCGGCTGGCGATAGCGCGCCTCGTAACGCTTCACGAACGCCGCGCCGCCCGGCATCTTCTCGAGCGCGATGCCGGCTTCCGAGCACACGACGTTGTCCGATGCCGAGCCCGCGAGCTTCGGCAGGTCGGTCGAGCACACGCCGTCGCCGGCGAGGATCTTCGCGCGCATGCCGAGCTGGCGCGCCTGCTTCGCGAGCGGACCGCCCGTCGCGTCCATCCCGCCGTACATGATCGCGTCGGGGTTCTCGCCCTTGATCTTCGTTAGGATCGCGCGGAAGTCGATCGCCTTGTCGTTGGTCGCATCGCGCGAGACGATCTTCATCCCGGCCGCTTTCGCCGCCTTTTCGAACTCGGTCGCGAGGCCCTGCCCGTACGCGGTCGAATCGTCGACCACGGCGACCGTCCTGATGCCCAGGTGCTTCGCCGCGTACATCGCGAGCGCGGGCCCTTGCTGCGCATCGGTCGCGACGACGCGATAGGTCGTCTTGAAGCCCTGCTGCGTGTAGGTCGGGTTGGTCGCGGCCTGCGAGATCTGCACGACGCCGCCGTCGCGATAGACGCGCGATGCGGGAATCGACGTACCCGAGTTGTGATGGCCGACGACGCCGACCACCTTGTCGTCGACGAGCCGCTGCGCGACCTGCGTCGCGGTGCGCGGGTCGCCCGCGTCGTCCTGCGCGTCGAGCTGCAGCGTGACCTTCCTGCCGCCGATCGCGAGCCCCTTCGCGTTGATTTCCTCGACCGCGAGCCGCGCGCCGTTCTCGCTGTCCTTGCCGAGATGCGCGATCGCGCCGGTCAGCGGCGCGACGTGCCCGATGCGCACGATCTCGTCCGCGTGCGCGGACAGCGCGAATAGTGCACACGCCAGCGCGACCGCGCATGCCGCCTTGTTCCGATGCCGATTCCGATTCATGTTCGTCTCCTTCCTTGTCGCTGTTGGTTCGTGATTCGTACCATCGTCGATTGCAGGCAAAGCGATGCGCTCACGCGCGCCCTTCGAAGCCGAGCAGCACGTTCACCGCGTTGATACCGATTTCCTCGACCATGTAGCCGCCTTCCATCACGAACAGCGTCGGCAGGTTCAGGCGCGCGAGCGCGGCGCCGATCCGCAGGTAGTCGGGCGAGCGCAGCTTGAAATGGCTGATCGGATCGTGCTCGAACGTGTCGACGCCGAGCGACACGACGAGCAGGTCGGGCGCGTGCTTCGCGATCGCGGCAGTGGCCTGGCCGAGCGCCGCCGAGTAGGTGTCCCACTGCGTGCCCTTCGGCAGCGGCAGGTTCAGGTTGAAGCCTTCGCCCGCGCCCGCGCCGCGCTCGTCGGCATGGCCCGAGAAGTACGGATACGACACCGCCGGCTCGCCGTGCAGCGACGCGAACAACACGTCCGAACGCTCGTAGAAGATGTCTTGCGTGCCGTTGCCATGATGGAAGTCGACGTCCAGCACCGCGACGCGCGCCGCACCGCTCGCGATGCCGTGCTGCGCGGCGATCGCCGCGTTGTTCAGGTAGCAGTAGCCGCCCATGTACTCGCGGCCCGCATGGTGGCCGGGCGGACGGCACAGCGCGAACGCCGCGCGCGCGCTGCCGTTCGCCAGCAGGTCGGCGCCGGTGAGCGCCGAGTTCGCGCTCGCGCTCACCGCGTCCCACGTGCCGGCGTTGATCGGCGCACCGGCATCCATCGCGAAGAAGCCGAGCTTGCCGTCGATGAAGTCGGGCAGCGTCGCCGCCGACGGCATCGCGCGCACGGGCCACACGAGCGGCAGCGCCTGGCAGGTGCGGCCGGTCGCGGCCCATTCGCCCCATGCGCCGGCGAGAAAGTCGACATAGCGCGCGCTGTGCGCGCCGGCATAGCTCGAGCGGTCGAACGCGCGCGGCGCGATCACGTCGCCGAGGCCGGCCGCGCGGACCTGCGCGAGCACCGTTTCGGCACGAAGGGGGTTCTCGAACGAATCGGTGATCGCGCCGTCCTTCAGTTCGACGCCGCGGTGCAGATGGTGATCGCTGCTGTAGACCGTGAGCATGGTTGACCGTTGCAGTGAAGGCTGTGAGGGGTGGCAACAGTCTATTGAGGCCAGCCGGCAATAACTTTGCTTTTCAACTCTTCGTTTCGTACAATTTTGAGAAAACCGTCTACGGAGACCCGGAAATGAGCAAAAATCGCGCTTCGGTAGAGCTGGACGGCGTCGATCGCGCGATGCTCCGCCTGCTGCAGGAAGACGGCGCGCTGTCCAACGCGACGCTCGGCGAACGGTTGTCGCTGAGCGTCACGCCGTGCTGGCGGCGGCGCAAGCGGCTAGAAGACGAAGGCGTGATCACCGGCTACCAGGCGAACCTCGACCGCCGCGCGCTCGGCATGAACGTGTTCGCGTTCGTGCAGGTCACGTTCAACATGCATTCGGACCAGGATTCGGATCACTTCGAGGACGTGATGCGGCGTCACGACGAAGTGACGTCGTGCCACAAGATCACCGGCGCGGCCGACTACATCCTGCAGGTCGTCGCCGCCGATCTCGACACGTATGCGGAATTCGTCGAACGCGTGCTGAGAAAGCAGGCTGGCGTGTCGTCGATCCAGTCGAGCCTCGCGCTGCGCGAGGTCAAGTTCTCGTCGCGCGTGCCGGTGCCGGACGCGTGATCGATCAAGCGCCCGCGCACGGGCATCCGCTGTCGACCTTCATCTCATGGAGCGCTACCGCATGAAACATTGCATTCCTTCCGCGCCGCTTGCCGCCGCGATCGCTCTCGCGTTTGCATTGGGCGCGTGCGCGACGCAACCGCCTGCCCCGCTTCCACCCAATGTCGCCGGGCAGGACCCGCAGGGCACGCAGACCGCCCAGGCTACCGAAGCCGCCCCGCCGATGGTCGGCGGCGATCGCGACGCGCACGGCTGCATCGGCTCGGCCGGTTATGCCTGGTGCGACACGACCCGACAATGCGAGCGCCCGTGGGAACTTGCGAAGGCGCATGGCTTCGCGAACTCGGCGCAGGGATACGAGCAGTTCTGCCGGAACGGCGCAGCGAAGTGAAGTAATGCGATGTGACCGGGTCGCGATGCAACGTCGCGCCCCGATGAAGTGCAAGCGCGATGCGCGCGTTTCGCCCCGCTGATCCCGCCGTTTTTCCCGTTCCGCGCACCGTCATTCCGGAAACCCGGACACACAAAAAACCCCACGAAATCAGGGATATTCCGCGCGAGCGACACGGCAATCGAGTTCGGTTATATTACGCGCCCCTTGCCATCCCGCCCCGCGGAACGCATTGCGCGCGGCCGCTTTCGACGCGGTCTGAAACGCCTTCCGGCGAGGCCCGCAGCAAGGGCCTGCGCGCCTGTCGCACGACCGCGAAGCAGCCGATTGCACGCGTACATGAAGCCGATCCGAAGGTGTCCTTCGCAACGGCCTCGCGTGCGCAAATGCAACGGTGAACGCGGTCGGTCCGGAATTCCGGATTCGCGATCCGGATCTCCGGATGCGCGATCCGGTTGCGAATCCGCATCGGCCGGGCGGCATGGCAAACCGATGCATCCAAGTTGAAAAAGGGATCTGCTGTGATCAAAACGTTACGGGTAATACTGTCGGCGCTCGCGCTGTGCGTCGCGACGTCGTCCGCGCATGCCGCCGATACGAAGAAGGTCGACGTCCTGCTGGTGGGCGGCGGCATCATGAGCTCGACGCTCGGCGTGTGGCTCCACGAGCTGCAGCCCGACTGGTCGATGACGATGGTCGAGCGCCTCGACGGCGTCGCACTGGAAAGCTCGAACGGCTGGAACAACGCGGGCACCGGCCACTCGGCGCTCGCCGAGCTGAACTACACGCCGGAGAAGGCGGACGGCAAGATCGACATCTCGAAGGCGATCGAGATCAACGAGTCGTTCCAGATCTCGCGCCAGTTCTGGGCCTGGCAGGTCCGGCAGGGCGTGCTGAAGAACCCGCACTCGTTCATCAACTCGACGCCGCACATGAGCTTCGTGTGGGGCGACGACAACGTCCGCTTCCTGAAGAAGCGCTACGACGCGCTGCAGGCGAGCCCGCTGTTCCGCGGCATGCAGTATTCGGAAGACTACGACCAGATCAAGCAGTGGGTGCCGCTGATGATGGAAGGCCGCGACCGCAACCAGAAGGTCGCGGCAACGTGGACGCCGATCGGCACCGACGTGAACTTCGGCGAGATCACGCGCCAGTTCGTCGGCTACCTGAAGACCCAGCCGAACTTCACGCTGTCGCTGTCGAGCGAAGTGCGCGAGATCTCGCGCAACGCGGATGGCACGTGGCACGTGTCGTGGGTGAAGCTGCATTCGGATGAACCGCCGCAGGCCGTCGACGCGAAGTTCGTGTTCATCGGCGCGGGCGGCGGTGCGCTGCACCTGCTGCAGGCGTCGGGCATCCCCGAGGCGAAGGACTACGGCGCGTTTCCCGTGGGCGGCTCGTTCCTCGTGACCGACAACCCCGAGGTCGTGAAGCGCCACCTCGCGAAGGCGTACGGCAAGGCGTCGGTCGGCTCGCCGCCGATGTCGGTGCCGCACCTCGACACGCGCATCATCGACGGCAAGAAGATCATCCTGTTCGGACCGTTCGCGACGTTCTCGACCAAGTTCCTGAAGAACGGCTCGTACTTCGACCTCGCGAAGAGCACCAACCTGCACAACGTCGCGCCGATGATGCGCGTGGGCGTCGACGAATTCCCGCTCGTCGAGTATCTCGCCGGCCAGCTGATGCTGTCCGACGACGACCGCTTCAACGCGCTGAAGGAGTACTTCCCGGACGCGAAGAAGGAAGACTGGCGCCTGTGGCAGGCCGGCCAGCGCGTGCAGATCATCAAGCGCGACCCGAAGAAGGGCGGCGTGCTGAAGCTCGGCACCGAGATCGTCAGCTCGCAGGACGGCAGCATCGCGGGCCTGCTCGGCGCATCGCCGGGCGCGTCGACGGCCGCGCCGATCATGCTGAGCCTGATGCAGAAGGTGTTCAAGGACAAGGTCGCGACGCCCGAATGGCAGCAGAAGCTCCGCCAGATCGTGCCGAGCTACGGCACGAAGCTGAACGACAGCCCGGCGAAGGTCGTCGAGGAATGGACCTATACGAGCGGCGTGCTGCAGCTGTCGCCGCCGCCGAAGATCGACCTGACGGCGCCGTCGCAGGCGACGGGCACGGCTCCGGCGCGCCCCGCGAAGGCGGCGGCCGACATGGCGCTGTAACGCGTCCGGTCCCGTTTCGCCGCATCGCACGGCCGCCTTCGGGGCGGCCGTTTTTCATCGCGAATGCGGACGGCGCTGCGTGCTGCGTCCTGCGTAGGCTTCACCGGCTGCCATACCGCCCGCCGCACCACGGCCGATCGCCCGCTGCGGGGGCCGTCCGCCACCGGCCCTCCGCCACCGGCCCTCCGCCACCGGCCGACCCGCTGCCGATGACCCCGCTGCGGGCCGCGCGGGGCCGGTCGCCCCAGCCACCGTCCCGCATCCGCTAGAATTGCGGGCACGCGCGACACCGTCGCCACCGATCCACCATCCGCATCGACGCGGTCCACGCGACCGCCGGTGCGGCCCGCGCCCGAGCCGCGCGAGCGCCGCACTTCGTTGCCGCGCCCGCCCGGGCGCGCCACCAACCGAATTCAGCTGGAGAAAGACCGTGTTTACTTGCCGAAACCAGAGCTGCGGCACGCAGTGGGAAACGTCCGACGTCGTCATCAAGGACGAAGGCCAGGGGCTGCTGTTCCGCTGCCCGCTGTGCGGCGCGCGCAACTATCTCGAACGCTTCGAGGACGATGAAGGCAACGTCGCCTACGAACAGATGGAAGGCAAGCCTTACCTCGGAGACCTCGAATGACCCAGCCGACCGCCACGCCCTTCAGCGCGCTGCCGCTGACGCCCGCCACGCTCGCGAACCTCGCGCAGCTCGGCTATGTCGACATGACGCCGATCCAGGCCGCGAGCCTGCCGGTCGCGCTGGCCGGCCAGGACCTGATCGCGCAGGCGAAGACGGGCAGCGGCAAGACCGCCGCGTTTTCGCTCGCGCTGCTGGCGCGCCTCGACGCGCGCCGCTTCGACGTGCAGGCGATGATCCTGTGCCCGACCCGCGAACTCGCCGACCAGGTCGCGCAGGAAGTGCGCCGCCTCGCGCGCGCCGAGGAAAACGTGAAGGTGCTGACGCTGTGCGGCGGCACGCCGATGCGCCCGCAGGCGCAGAGCCTCGAGCACGGTGCGCACATCGTCGTCGGCACGCCGGGCCGCATCATGGATCACCTCGACCGCGGCAACCTGAAGCTCGACGCGCTGAACACGCTCGTGCTCGACGAAGCCGACCGGATGCTCGACATGGGCTTCTTCGACGACATCGCGAAAGTCGCGCGCATGTGCCCGACGACGCGCCAGACGCTGCTGTTCTCGGCGACCTACCCGGACGGCATCGCGAAGCTGAGCCAGCAGTTCCTGCGCAATCCGAAGGAAGTGAAGCTCGAGGAGCGCCACGACGACAGCAAGATCCGCCAGCGCTTCTACGAAGTGACGGAAACCGAGCGGCTGCACGCGGTCGGCCAGTTGCTGAACCACTACCGGCCGGTGAGCACGATCGCGTTCTGCAACACCAAGCAGCAATGCCGCGACCTGCTCGACGTGCTGCACGCGCAGGGCTTCCACGCGCTCGCGCTGCACGGCGAGCTCGAACAGCGCGAACGCGACCAGGTGCTGATCCAGTTCGCGAACCGCAGCTGCTCGGTGCTGGTCGCGACCGACGTGGCCGCGCGCGGGCTCGACATCGCGCAGCTCGAGGCCGTGATCAACGTCGACGTGACGCCCGACCCCGAAGTGCACGTGCACCGCATCGGCCGCACCGGCCGCGCGGACCAGGAAGGCTGGGCGCTGAGCCTCGCCAGCATGGACGAGATGGGCCGCGTCGGCGCGATCGAGCAGGCGCAGAAGCGCGACGTCGAATGGCATCCGCTCGCGGAACTGAAGCCGGCCGGCAACGACACGCTGCTGCCGCCGATGGAAACGCTGCAGATCCTCGGCGGACGCAAGGACAAGATCCGCCCGGGCGACGTGCTCGGCGCGCTGACCGGCGATGCGGGTTTCGACGGCAAGCAGATCGGCAAGATCAACGTGACCGAGTTCTCGACCTATGTCGCGGTCGAGCGCGGCGTCGCGCGCGACGCGCTGCGCAAGCTCAATGCGGGGAAGATCAAGGGCAAGCGAGTCAAGGTCCGGTTGATGGACGAAGAGTGACGCGGTGATGCCGGCGCGCGCCGCGACGCTCATGCCGCGCGCCCGCTCAGCATCGCCAGATACTGCCGTACCGCGCCCCATTCCGCGCCGCTGCGGCTGAGCGCGACGAGTTCGGACCCCGGCACGCTGCCGGCGAGTTTCCGGTACACGACGTTCGGCGCCGCGATCCGGCTGAGCGGCGCCGGCACCAGCGCCACGCCGAGACCGGCGCCCGTCAGCGCCAGCACCGACAGCGTGCTGCTCACCTTGTGCGCGATGTGCGGCGTCTTGCCGAGCACCCGCCGCAGGATCGCCAGCTGCCCTTCGTCGTCGCCGTCGGCGGCATAGAAAATGAACGGTTCGTCCGCGAGCGCCGCGACGCTCACCGAGCGCCGCTTCGCGAGCGCATGCCGGTCGCTCATCATCACGTCCCACGCCCAGCTGCCGATCGTGCGCACGGCCAGCTTCGGATCGAACGCCGTGCCGAAGGCCGGGCAATAGCCGATGTCGAGCCGGCCCGCCAGGATCGCGTCCTGCTGCGCGGCCGGCGCCATTTCGTGCAGGTCGAGCGCCACTTCCGGCCACGCCGCGTGAAACGCGCTCAGGTCGTCGGACAGCCGCCCCGTCGCGACCGCATTGCCGACGAAGCCGATCCGCACCACGCCCGTCTCGCCGCGCGCCGCGCGCTGCACGACCGTCTTCGCGCGCGCGGCCTGCTCGAGCGTGTGCCGCGCTTCGGCCACGAGCAAGCGGCCCGCGTCGGTCAGCAGCACCTTGCGGGTGCTGCGCTCGAACAGCGTCGCGCCCAGTTCCTCCTCGAGCGCGCGGATCTGCGCGCTCAACGCGGGCTGCACGATATGGAGCCGCTCCGCCGCGCGGCCGAAATGCCCTTCTTCGGCAACCGCGAGAAAGTAGCGCAAATGGCGAAGGTCCATACGGTCGATTGATCACCCGAAACGATTAATCTCGAAATTTAATCTATTGGAATGAAAAATCAAGCGCGCGCATCCTGATGGTCATCCGCTGCGTCACAGCCCACCTGCAAGGAGCCCCGTCGTGTCCGACCGCAACCGCATCGATGTTCACCAGCATGTCGTCCCGCCGTTCTGGGCCGCAGCCCTCCCGTCGCACGGCGGCGATCCGTCCGGCTGGGGCAGCCCGACCTGGAGCCCGGAAGCCGCGCTTGCGTTCATGGACTCGCTGGAGATCCAGACCGGCGTGCTGTCGCTGACGGCGCCCGGCGTGCAGGGCTGGAACGGCCAGGCCAAGCGCGACATGGCGCGCCAGGTCAACGAATACGTGGCCGGCCTCGTCGCGCAACGGCCGACCCGCTTCGGCAACTTCGCGACACTGCCGCTGCCCGACGTCGACGGCACGCTCGCCGAGATTGATCACGCGTTCGACACGCTGAAGGCCGACGGCGTCGTGCTGCTCAGCAACTACGGCGGCACCTATCTCGGCGATGCGGCATTCGACGCCGTGTGGGCCGCGCTGGATCGCCGCCACGCGGTGGTGTTCATTCATCCGGCCAAGCCCGCGATCGACGTGCTGCCCGGCATGCCCGGCCCGCTGCTCGACTACCCGTTCGATACGACGCGCACCGCGCTGCAGCTCGTGCTCAACGGCGTGATCGCGCGCTACCCGAACGTGCGCATCATCCTGTCGCACGCCGGCGGCTTCCTGCCGTACACCGCGTACCGCTTTGCCGAACTCGCGCCGGGCGTGCGCAACGACGTGCCGGATCGCGACGGGCTGCTCGACCTGCTGCGCACGTTCTACTTCGACACCGCGCTGTCGTCGCCGTCCGCGCTGCCGAGCCTCACCGCGTTCGCGCAACCGGATCGCGTGCTGTACGGCAGCGACTTCCCGTATGCGCCGCCGGCCGTCGGCACGTCGTTCACCGCCGCGCAGGACGCGTATGCCGCGCTGGGCGCCGACCGGCACGCTGCGCTCAATCGCGCGAACGCGCTGCCGCTGTTCCCGCGCCTCGCCGCACTCGCGCGATAACGCGCGACGCAGTGCCGCGTGACGCCCCATCGCGGCGGCGTCACGCGCGCAACCGCCCGCGGCCGTCCGCGCCGCGCGGCACCGTCAGAACGGAATGACGGCCTTCGCCCAAACGGCCTCGCCGGCCGGCCGGTTGCGCACGAAGAATTCCTTCACGACGCGCGCTTCCAGGCTGACCTTGCCGAACTGGTAACGGACACCGGGGCCGATCGCGAACGTCTGTCCGCGAAAGCCGTCGCCCGCGACCGGCTGGCCGTTCTGCATGTCGTCGGTGGTCTGCTTGACGAAGTAGCCCGACAGCCCGACGCGCGCCTTCGGCGTGACCGCGTAGCTCGCCGAGTAATCGATGTGGAACAGGTTGCCCGAGTGGTAATGGGTGTCGTTGTTCGGCGAGTTGAAGCTGTACGTGATCTTCGCGGACACCTCGATCTTGTCGTTCGGCAGCCACGTCACGCCGAACACCGGCCGCGCGGTGTAGTAGTTCTTGCCGGTATTCAGCGCCGCATGCATGTCGTACTGGCCGGTCGGGAACACGAATTCGATCGCCGCGACGGTGCGCAACGCGCCCGATCCCCACGCGATCAGCGCGGGGCTGACGATCAGGTCGCCGAGATTGGTGCGGTCGAACGACGCGCCGCCCGCATCCAGCGCCAGATGCTCCATCGGCAGCACCGCATACGCACCGTAGCGCCCGCCGAGCACCGACAGGTTCGACATCCACACGACGCGCGGAATCAGCACGTCGGCATCGAGCTTGAATCCTGGCACCGAACCGTTGCCGTGCGAATCGTTGAAGCGCGATGCATGGTAGTGCGTGTAGTACAGCAGCGCGTACAGCCCGGCCGGCGGCAGCGCGCCGGCGAAGAACGCTTCCGCGCCCTCGCCGATCGTGTCGCCGCCGCCCTCCGTTGCAAACGCGCCGGTGCTCAGCGCCATGCCCGCGCACGCGGCGAGCGAAACCAGTCCGAATGCAGCCTTTCGTTTCATCGATGTCTCCAATATTCGTTCTACTGAATTGATTTTTTATGGTCGTCCCGCGCGCCGCCCCCGCCGGCTATTCGTTGAAGTGCTCGATCACGAGCCGGTTGAAGCGCGCCGCGTGCTCGATCTGCGTCCAGTGTCCGCAGCGGCCGAACACGTGCAGCTGCGCATTCGGCAGCAGTTCCAGCAGCCGCGTCGAGCTGTCGAGCGGAATGACGCGGTCCTCGCGGCCGTGCACGATCAGCGTCTCGTGCGGCAGCGCGCGCAGTTTCGCCTCGTCGCTCGCGAGCGCATCGACCCAGCGCTGACGCGGCGCGGGAAACATGTTCGCGAACGCCTCCTGGTAGCCGGGCCGCACACTCGCGGCGTAGCGCAGCTTCGCGAGCTCGTCGTTCACCAGCGTGCGATCGAACGCGAAGATGTCCAGCAGGCCGCGCATGTTCCCGATCGACGGCGTATAGCCCCACACGGCGTCGAGCCCTTCGGTGAGCGTGAAGCGCGTGCCGGCCGCGCCCATCAGCACGAGCCGGCCGACCCGTTCGGGCGCGCGGATCGCCAGCGCGAGCGCGAGCGCGCCGCCG
Organism: Burkholderia sp. Bp8994; assembly: GCF_003853805.1. NCBI lineage: Bacteria > Pseudomonadati > Pseudomonadota > Betaproteobacteria > Burkholderiales > Burkholderiaceae > Burkholderia > Burkholderia sp. Bp8994. The sequence continues at coordinate 16,018 of NZ_QTQH01000022.1, read as the reverse complement.
AACGAGTTGCCGATCACGTGCGCGCGCTCGACGTCGAGCGCATCGAGCAGGCCGAGTGCGTGGTCGACCCAGTGGTCCATCGAATACACGTAATCGCGCGGCCGCTCGGTTTCGCCGAAGCCGGCCATGTCCGGCGCGATCACGCGAAACTGCGCGGCAAGCGCGGGCATCGTGAGCCGCCAGTTCGCATAGGCCGTGACGCCCGGCCCCGAGCCGTGGATCAGCAGCACCGGCGGCCCGTCGCCGAGGTCGTGATAGTTGGTGTCGAGACCGGCCGCGACGATCCGGCGGCCCAGTTCGGGATTGCTTGACATGATGCTTCTCCAGTCGGTTTCGGTGGCGCGCGGCGCGTCAGCGCCCGCGTTTCTTCGCGCTCTGCCCGCCGATCCCGAAATGCGCCTTCGGCATCTCGGTGATGATCACGCGCACCGATTCGAGCGGTGCGTCGAGCGAGCGATGGATGGCTTCGGTGACTTCCGCGATCAGACGTTCCTTCTTGTCGTCGTCGCGGCCTTCCAGGATGTACAGATGAGCTACCGGCACGATGGCCTCCCGTTGCGTTCGGAACGTTCAGATGAAGCGCAGGCCGACCGAGCCGATGTCCTGCACGCGCAGCGTCACGTTGTCGCCGGCCGCGACGGCCACCGCCTCCGTGATGCCGCCCGACAGGATCAGGCTGCCCGCCGGGATCGACTCGCCGCGCGCGCCGAGATGGTTCGCGAGCATCGCGATCGCCGCGGCCGGATGCCCGAGCACGGCCGCGCCGGCGCCGAATGCGACCGGCAGCCCGTTCTTCTCGAGCACGATGCCGAGCGTGCGCAGGTCGACGCCGTCCACCGGCAGCGGGCGGCCGCCCGCGACGAAGCGCGCGGCCGACGTGTTGTCGGCCACCACGCTCTTCAGGTCGAACTTGAAATCGCGGTAGCGGCTATCGATCACCTCGATCCCGGCGACGACGAAATCGGTCGCGGCGAGCACCGCGCCGACGTGGCAGCCGGGCCCCTTCAGTTCCGCCTTCGTCACGAACGCGATTTCCGGCTCGACCTTCGGATGGATCAGTGCGGACGTGTCGCACTCGCCGCCGTCGGGCAGGTCGTAGACGTCGGTGAGGAAACCGAACACGGGCGTGTCGACGCCCATCTGCCGCATCTTCGCGTGCGACGTCAGGCCGGCCTTGTAGCCGACGATCCGCGCGCCGCGCGCGAGCTGCCGGCGGCGGATCGCATCCTGCACCGCGTAGGCGTCGTCCCAGTCCATCTCCGGATGACGGTCGGTGATCTTCGGTGTGTCGCATGCTTCACGCATGCAGTCGTCGAGATGCGCGGCGAGCGCCTCGATCGTGTCGGTCGACAGGTTCATGCGGCCTCCCGCTTCGCTTGCGCCGCGCGCGCCTTCGCGAGCGTCAGCGCGGTGTCCTCGATCATGTCCTCCTGGCCGCCGACCATCCCGCGCCGGCCAAGCTCGACGAGGATGTCGCGCGCCGGAATCCCGTATTTGTCGCCCGCCCGCTTCGCGAACAGCAGGAACGACCCATAGACGCCCGCATAGCCGAGCGTCAGCGCGTCGCGGTCGATCCGGATCGGGAAATCCATCATCGGCACGACGAGATCCTCGGCGACGTCCTGGATCTTCCACACGTCGACACCGGTTTCGATGCCCATCCGCTCGCACACGGCGACGAACACTTCGAGCGGCGTGTTGCCGGCGCCGGCGCCGAGCCCCGCCGCCGCGCCGTCGATCCGGTTCGCGCCGGCCTCGATCGCGGCGATCGAGTTCGCGACGCCCATCGCGAGGTTGTGGTGACCGTGAAAGCCCAGCTCCGTGTCGGGCTGCAGCGCGTCGCGCACCGCGCCGAGGCGCGCCTTCACGTCGTCGGGCAGCATGTAGCCCGCCGAGTCGGTGATGTAGATGCAGTTCGCGCCGTACGACTCCATCAGCTTCGCCTGCTTCACCAGCCCTTCCGGGCTGTTCATGTGGCTCATCATCAGGAAGCCGACGGTATCCATGTCGAGCTTGCGCGCCATCGCGATGTGCTGCTCGGAGACGTCCGCCTCGGTGCAGTGCGTCGCGACGCGGATCGTATGCACGCCGAGCGCGTGCGCTTCCTTCAGGTGATCGACGGTGCCGATGCCCGGCAGCAGCAGCGCCGACACCTTCGCGCGCTTCAGCAGCGGGATGACCGCGCCGAGGTATTCCGCGTCGGTATGCGCGGGAAAGCCGTAGTTCACCGACGAGCCGCCGAGGCCGTCGCCGTGCGTGACTTCGATCAGCGGCACGCCGGCCGCGTCGAGCCCGCTCGCGATCGAGCGCATCTGGTCGAGCGTCATCTGGTGACGCTTCGGGTGCATGCCGTCACGCAGCGTCATGTCGTGGACGGTGATTCGCTTGCCTTTGAGATTCATTTCCGTTCCTTTTCGTCCGGTCGTGGAAGTCGCGTCTGCGGGCATCAGGCCGCCTGCGCGGCCGATGCCAGCGCGAGGCGGCCGGCCAGCAGTTCCTCGGCGAACATCTCGGCGGTGCGCGCGGCGGCGGCCGTCATGATGTCGAGGTTGCCCGCGTATTTCGGCAGGTAGTCGCCGAGGCCTTCGACCTCGAGATAGACCGACACGCGATTGCCGTCGAACACCGGCCCGTTGACGAGCCGGTAGCCGGGCACGTAGCGCTGCACGTCGGCGATCATCGCGTGCACCGATTCGACGATGCGCGCTTCTTCGGGCGCGCTCTCCGTCAGGCAGTGCACGGTGTCGCGCATGATCAGCGGCGGGTCGGCCGGGTTGATCACGATGATCGCCTTGCCCGCCTTCGCGCCGCCGACCTGCGCGACCGCCGCGGCCGTCGTGCGCGTGAATTCGTCGATGTTCTTGCGCGTGCCGGGGCCGACCGAGCGCGACGACACGGTCGCGACGATCTCGCCGTACGCGACCGGCTGCACGCGCGAGATCGCGCGCACCATCGGGATCGTCGCCTGGCCGCCGCAGGTGACCATGTTGACGTTCATCTCGCCGGAGCCGATGTGGTCCTTCAGGTTGACCGGCGGCACGCAGTACGGACCGATCGCGGCCGGCGTCAGGTCGATCATCAGCACGCCGAGCGCATTGAGCTTGCGGCTGTTTTCCGCGTGGACGTACGCGCTCGTCGCATCGAACGCGATCTGCACGCCGTCCGCCTGCACGTGCGGCAGCAGGCCGTCGACGCCGTCCGCGGTGGTCTTGAGGCCGAGTTCGCGCGCGCGTTTCAGGCCGTCGGAATCGGGATCGATGCCGACCATCCACACGGGTTCGAGCACGGGGCTGCGCATCAGCTTGGCGAGCAGGTCGGTGCCGATGTTGCCGGGACCGATCAGCGCGCAACGGATCTTTCGGGTCATGGGGAATGCCTCGTTAGCGTGGAAAGGAGAACGGGCGGCGCTCACGCGAACCGCACCGAACACGCGCCGATCCCACCGATCGACACGCGGAAGTTGTCGCCGCGCGCGGCCGGCGCCATCGCGGCGAGCGCGCCGGACAGGATCACTTCGCCGGCCTTCAGCGGAATGCCGAGGCGGCCGAGCGTGTTGGCGAGCCACGCGACCGCGTTCACCGGCGAGCCGAGCGCGGCCGCGCCGGCTCCGGTGCCGATCACGTCGCCGTTCTTCTCGAGCACCATCCCGCAGGTCGACAGGTCGACGCTGCGCGTGCTCACGGCCTTGTCGCCAAGCACGAACACGCCGCACGACGCGTTGTCGGCGACCGTGTCGCCGATGCGGATCTTCCAGTCGCGAATGCGCGAATCGACGATCTCGAAGCACGGCATCACGCATTCGGTCGCCGCCAGCACCATCGCGTTCGTCACGCCGGGGCCGAGCAGGTCGCGCTTCAGCACGAACGCGATCTCGCCTTCGGCCTTCGGCTGGATCAGCGTGTCGAGCGCGATGCACTCGCCGTCGCCGACCACCATGCCCGACAGCAGGTAGCCGAAGTCCGGCTGGTACACGCCGAGCATATCCATCACCGCCCTCGACGTGACGCCGATCTTCTTGCCGATCACGGTCTCGCCCGCATCGAGGCGGCGCTGCAAGAAGCGCTGCTGGATGCGGTACGCGTCGTCGACCGACAGGTCCTCGTGCTGTGACGTCAGCGGCGCGATCGGTTCGCGCGACGTCATCGCGTCGTACAGCCGGTCGCCCAGCGTGGTAATCAACGTGGAGTCCATAAGAGTGTTCCGGTCAGTAACGGTTGGGTCAGAGCTTCACGCAGACGTTGCGCAGCTCCGTGTAGAACTCGAGCGAATGCACGCCGCCCTCGCGGCCGATGCCCGATTGCTTCGCGCCGCCGAACGCGGTGCGCAGGTCGCGCAGGAACCACGAATTGACCCACGCGATGCCGACGTCGATCGACGCCGCGACGCGATGCGCGCGCGACAGGCTGGTCGTCCAGATCGCGGTCGACAGCCCGTACGCATTCGCGTTCGCGCGGCCGATCACTTCGGCTTCCGAATCGAACGGCATCACGAGCGTGCACGGCCCGAAGATCTCGTCGCGCGCGATCGGCGAATCGTCGCCGAGGCCGGTCCAGATCGTCGGCTGCACCCACGCGCCGCCGCGCAGGTCGTCGGGCATGTCGGGCACGCCGCCGCCCGTCACGATCGTCGCGCCGAGTTCGGCCGCCTTGCGGTAATACGACAGCACCTTGTTGCGATGCTCCTGGCTGATCAGCGGGCCGAGGCCGGTCGACGCCGCTTCCGGGCGGCCGGGTTGCAACTGCTCGGCGCCGGCCTTCAGCGCCGCGACGAAGCGCTCGAACAGCGGACGCTCGACATACACGCGCTCGGTGCCGAGGCAGACCTGCCCCGCGTTCGCGAAGCACGAGCGCAACGTGCCTTCGACGGCCGCGTCGAAGTCGCAGTCGGCGAACACGATCGCCGCGTTCTTGCCGCCCATCTCGAGACTGACGGGCCGCGCGCCGTCGGCCGCCGCCTTCATGATGGCCGCGCCGGTGCGCGTCTCGCCGGTGAACGTGATCGCGTTCACGCCCGGATGGGTCGTCAGGAATTCGCCGGCCGAAGCCGGCCCGAAGCCGTGCACGACGTTGTAGACGCCGCGCGGCACGCCCGCCGCGTTCATCACTTCGCCGAGCAGCGCGGCCGTCTGCGGCGTCTCCTCCGACGGCTTCACGACCACCGTGTTGCCGCACGCGAGCGCGGGCCCGACCTTCCACGTCATCAGCAGCAGCGGCAGGTTCCACGGGCAGATCACGCCGACCACGCCGACCGGCCGGCGGATCGCGTAGTTGAGCGCGCCCGCGCCGTCAGGCGTCGCCATCTCGAAGGTTTCGCCGGGCACGTTCTTCACGACGTCGGCGAATACCTTGAAGTTCGCGGCGCCGCGCGGAATGTCGATATGGCTCGCGAGGCTCACCGGCTTGCCGGTGTCGGCCACTTCCGCTTCGAGGAAATCGTCGAAGCGGCGCGTGATGCCGTCGGCCACCGCATACAGCAGCTCGACGCGCTGCGCGACCGTCAGGCTGCCCCACGGGCCGGCCAGCGCCGCGCGGGCGGCCTGCACCGCCGCGTCGACGTCGGCACGGCTCGCTTCGGCCACGCGCGCGATCACCGCGTTGTCGAGCGGCGAGCGCTTGTCGAACCAGCGCTCGCCCGCGCGATAGTCGCCGTCGATGAAGTTGCGGACGCGCCGCGGTTCCGGCTGCCCGCCGGCGGGGCCGCATTTCGCGGCGTTGGGTTCGGTGTCGTACATGATGGAGTTACCGATAGTCGTGAATCCGTGATCCGTGGGTTCGTGAAGCGTGTTCGCGTGCGATGTCGTGCCGTGTCTTGCCGTGTCGCATGCCGCGCGTCACGACCCGCCAAGGCCGGCCGCATCGAGCCCCGCCTGCGCGCATTGCGCGTCCTGTGCCTCGCTGCCGCCCGACACGCCGATGCCGCCGATCAATGCACCGTCGTCGACGATCGGCAGCCCGCCGCCGAATGCGACGAAGCGCGGTCGCAGCACGAGGCCCTGCCGCACGGCGTCCGAGTGCGACGCCAGGGCGGCGTGCCACGCGCCGGTCGGCAGACCGAAGCTCGCGGCCGTGTACGCCTTGTCGATCGCGATGTCGATCGAATGCAGCGGCGCGCCGGGCATGCGCACGAACGCCGCGAGCAGCCCGGCCGCATCGACGACCGCGACGTTCACGCGCACGCCGAGCCGCCCGGCGGCCTCGGCCGCCGCCTGCGCGGCACGCGCGGCGTCAGGCCAGTCGATCGTGCGCAGCTCGACGCTGCGGGTCGTATCGTTTCGGTTCATTGCGCTGCGCTCCTTCGCGGGTCAGGTATAGACGGTCGTGAACGCTTCGTTCAGCTCGCCGGAGTGGAAGAAGATCCCGCGCCCGAGTTCCTCCTCGGTCCACGTGGTGACAGGGCGATCGGGTTGCGCGAGATAGCCGAGCCCCGCGAACGTCTCGTTGCGGTTGCCGCTCGGATCGAAGAAGTAGATCGTGGTGCCGCGCGTGATCCCGTGCCGCGTCGGCGCGACGTCGATCTTCACCTTGTTCTTCGCCATCACGTCGGCCGACTTCAGCACGTCGGCCCAGTCGTCGAGGAAGAACGCGATGTGATGCAGCCCGTTGCGCGGGCCGCCGACGAACGCGATGTCGTGCGGCGTCGTGCTGCGGAACATCCACGTCGCGGCCTGGATCGTGTTGCCCGGGCCGACCATCACCTGTTCCGCCAAGTGGAAGTCGAGACACTCGGCCATGAAGCGCGTGTTCTCCTCGACGCGGTTCACGCCGGCCTCCGGATTCAGCTCGCACATCAGCAGGCAGTGGTCGAGCCAGTGCACGGCCGAGCCCGGCACGTCGTCGGGCCACGGATCGGGGTTCAGCGAGCCGACCGCGGTGCCCACCAGCTCCTTCTTCGCGAACAGGCGCAGCTCGTGCCCGCTCGGCAGCAGGAACCGCAATTGACGCCCGACCGCCGGCAGCGCGCCTTCGGGCAGCATCTCGGTCGCGATTCCGTATGCTTCGATACGCTGCTGCAGCGCGTCCAGATCCGCGTCGTGCTCGACCTTGTACGCGGCATGCTTGAGCCCCGCCTGATCGGACGGCGACAGGATCAGCGAATACTTGTCCCATTCGTCCCAGCATTTCAGGTAGACGTTGCCTGCCGCGTCGCGCATCGTCTCCTGCATGCCGAGCACGCGCACGTAATGACGCAGCGCCGCTTCCATGTCCATCACTTTCAGACTGACATGACCAATACGCATCACACCCATGATGTGTCTCCTCCTGGTTTCCTGATTACTTGTCGATCGCCGGCGCGCCTGCACAGGACGCGCCGCAGAAGAACGGCTTTTTCAACCGGCCGGCCACTTCGAGTTCGACGTCGCCGTCCGGCACGACGCGGCACGCAAGCGCATAGCCGTCGCTTTCCTCCTCCGCGCTCACGTGCGCTCGGCTGATCGGCCCGAGCTTGCGCACCGCGCCGCGCAGCACACGCACCTTGCATACGCCACACCCACCGTTCAGGCAGCCGACCGGAATGCCGCGCCGGCCGAGCTTCGCCATGCCGGCCAGCAGCGACTCGCCGGACACGCACGCATAGCGCTCGTCGGTCTGCGCGATCCGGACCGTCCCGCATACGCGGCCCGCGTCCATGTCACACCCGCCGGAACAGCGGGCTGCGCGTCTGTTGCGCGTCCGCCGCCGAGATGAACTTCTCGTGATAGATGTCGCGCTCGAACAGGCGCCCCTGCATCAGCGTCGTGATGCACGCGTCGATCATCGCGGGCGGTCCGCACAGGTATGCCTGGTGCCCCGAGAAGTCGCCGTCGAAATGCGCCTTCGCGACGTCGTGCACGAACCCTTGCGCGACGTCGCCGCCCGCATCCGGCGCGCCTTCGGACAGCGCCGGCACGTACGTGAAGTTCGGATGGCGTTCGGCGAGCGCGCGGAATTCGTCGTGGTAGTACAGCTCCTTCGCGTTGCGCTGGCCGTAGACCAGCGTGATCGGCGCGGTGACGCCGCTCGCGAGCAGATCGGCGATCATCGAGCGCGGGCTCGACAGCCCCGATCCGCCGGCCATGAAGATCATCGGCCGCGCGGCCGAGCGGCGCACGAAGAAGCGGCCGTACGGGCCCGACAGCCGCACGCGGTCGCCCGTCGCGAGCTGCTCGTGCAGATAACCGGTGCCGAGCCCGCCCGGCACCTGCCGCACGTTCAGCTCGATCTCGCCGGTGGCCGCGACGTCGGCCGGCGCGTTCGCGATCGAGAACGCACGGCTCTGCCCGAGGCCGGGAATCTCGAGCTGCACGTACTGGCCCGCCTGGAAATGGATCGGCTGCGACAGCTTCAGGCGGATCGACTTGATGGTCGGCGTGAGCTGCTCGATGCGCGTGACGTCGGCCGCGAAGTCCTTGACCGGGATGATCTCCGCGTCGGGCTCCTCGTCGACGTCGGCCTCGATCACGGTGTCGGCCTGCAGCGTCGCGCAGCACGCGAGCGCCTTGCCTTCCTCGCGCTCGAAATCCATCAGCGCGAACGGGTTCGCGTCGCCGAGATCGGTTTCGCCGTCGAGCACGGCGACCTTGCAGGTGCCGCAGAGGCCGTGACAGCACGCGTGCGGAATGTAGATGCCCTGGCGCAGCGCGGCGTCGAGCATCGTCTGTCCTTCCTCGACCTCGATCGTCACGCCCAGCGGCTCGATGGTAAGTTGATGGCTCATGATGGTTCGCTCGTCCGCGTGGCGGTCAGAAGCTCGCGCCGCCGAGGCCGTCGAGGCCCGGCGTGCGGAAGCTGATCAGGTCCTTGTGCCCGAGGCCGTTGTCGGCCAGGCTCTTCGCTGCGTCGGGCGTCCACGGCTCGCCGGAGCGAAACCACGCGACGCGATCCCAGTCGATCTTCGCGAAGTCGGGGTGATAGCCATAGACGGGCGGCAGCACCTTGTCGGCTAGCGCGCCGAACGGCAGGTCGGGCGGCAGCGGCAGGCAGAACGGCGCCGGGAACATCAGGTGGTCTTCCCAGCACACGTAGAGCAGCGGCGCCGGAAACTTCCCGATGGCGTCCTTCATCGGGAAGTCGTAGGGTTTGAGCGCGATGACGGCCATGTTTGTCTCCTGTCGGCCCGCGTTCGCGCCGTGGCGCGCGCGGGTCCTGTTCAAGGTTGCGTATCGATTGCGGGTCAGTTGCTGGTGGCCTGGCCGCGCCAGGCCGCGAAGTTCTTCTGGTCTTCCGAGCCGTCGAAATCGAGGTTGTCGCGGCCCATCTGCACTTCGTAGTAGTCGAGCACCGCGGCAAGCGGATCGAAGCCTTCCGCGCTCGGGTCCGCATCGGGCGGGAAGCAGTTGCCCTGATGGATCTGGTGCACCGGCAGCCACGCCTGCACGTATTTCTGCGGCTCGTGGTCGAAGATTTCCTTGCAGTGATCGCTGCAGAAATGGAACTTGTTGCCGAGATAGTTCGACTCGCGCGCGCCGATCTTCTTCGGGTTGCCGGGCTCGGTGAACAGCATCGGGATCTGGCAGGTCTGGCACAGCATCGGCAGCGTCTTCATGTAGAAGCGGTTACCGGCTTTCGCCTGCTCGCCCCAGTAGTCGAAACGCGGGCGGTAGTAACGGTCGAACGAATCGGGATACTTCGCGGACAGCCACGCCATCTCGTCTTCGGTCGGCACCCAGGTGTGGAACGCGGAGGCCGCGTTGAAGCCGTAGAACGTCGACCACGCCTGGTGGCTGATGTGGTCCTTGCCTTCGCACGCGTCCTGCCAGCCCTTCGGCTCGCGAATCCCGTAGCGCGCGAGATCCTTGAACAGCGCGCCGCCGTTCTGCTCCGCGTACATCTCCCACGATTCGCGCCAGCTCATCACGCGCTTCGGCTGCATGTAGTCCATCATCATCGCGACCAGCGTGAGCAGCCGGTAGCCGCGCCAGAACCACTTGTCGATCCAGCGCTGCACGATCGGCACGTTGTCCGGGTCCTGTTCGAGCAGGAACTTGATGCACTCGATGCCGAGCGTCATGTGACGCGATTCGTCCGACTGCGCGGAGAAGCCGAACGTGACGGTCGACATGTCGCCGTTGTACGCGGCGCCCGACATGAACGGCACGAACAGCAGGTTCGTCAGCACGTATTCGAACGAGAAGCTGACCGCGGTCAGGAACTCGAACGGGCCCGACGAGTACGCATCCTCGAAAAACGACTTCGGCACCGACAGATACCAGACGCGATCGAACCAGTGGTTCGAGTGATGGAATCCGTTGAAGAACTTGTTGTACGTCGACATCGCGTGCGTTTCGGTCTGGTAGTGCCGCAGCTCGTCGATCGACTGCATCTGGCATGCGATGCGCGCGCCCTCGCCGGTGAAGTGCCGGCCGACGTGCGCGAAGCCGCGGTGCGCGAGATATTCGAGCGGCGTCACACCCTGGATGAACAGCTTCAGCGCGTTGATGTAGCGGGCATCGGTCACGCCGAGGAACGCGTTGTTCTGCGTGAACGCGTCGATCACCGCGTACAGCTTCTTCTCCTTCTCGCCCTGGTATTTCCAGTACGCATCCATCGTCAGGCGGAACGGGTCGACCCACTTGTCCCAGTCATGGATCTTGATGCCTTCATAGCGGTCGTACGGGAAGACCTTCTCCATCGGCTGGTAGGTCGTCTCCCAGCCGAGACCGCGCGTCATTGCCGCGTAGCGGTCCTTCAGGCCGAGCTTTTTCTTGAGCGTTGGCGTGTCCATGCGTGTCTCCGTGTTGTCGGTGCGCGTAGCGCGGTGTTCAGTGCGACCAGCTCAGCGTGAACTGGTCGTCGTCCTCGTCGATGTGGCCGGACAGCGTGATCAGGTTCACCTGCAGCTGCTGCAGGTCGAAGCGCGTGCCGGTCAGCTCCTCGATCGTGTCGCGGCGGATCGTCAGCCGGTCCGGCGCGTCGATCTTGACCATGCCGGGCGACTCGACCACCACCGCGCGCGGGTTGTCGGCGACGATCGCGTCGACGATCGGTCTGGAGTCCTCATTGGCCTGAAAGGCGATGAATACGTTGGACATGCTGGTTATCCTTGGGATGTGAGGTGAATGCCCGTCGTCAGAGCGCGATGCCGAGCTTCGCGACGCGCGCCTGAAACTGCTCGCGCACTTCGTCGAGCGCGGCCTGGCCGGCGTCCTGCAGCGCGCGTGCGGCGACCGGCGCGAGCGCCGCGTCGGCCCGGGCCGACCAGTCGCGGGTCCAGCGGGCGAGCAGCGCACGGTTGTCGTCGGATTCGGCGGCCATCGTCTTCACGACCGCGTCGATCCAGCGATTCGATTCGGCGTGCCATTCGGGCATGAACGCAGTCAGCATCGCGACCGCCGAGCCGCCCGCGAGCGCGATCCGTTCGTCGACGAAACGGTCGTAGACGAGCGGATACAGCAGGCCGTCGAGCGCGAGGTTCTGCGCGACGAACAGCTCGACCGGGTCGGCCACGACCAGCGTGTCCTCGACGTAGCGGCGCAGCGGCTGCCAGGCGGCGTCGTTCGTCCAGGCCGCCTTGGCCGCATCGAGCACGTCGGGCTCGGCCATCGCGAGCGCGAGGCGCGTCAGGTACTGCGCGACGCCGAGGTTGTCCATCGCATGGAACATCGCGGGCGCCGTGAACGCGGTGCCGTAGCCGAGCGCGCAGATCTGCGCGTTGTTCATGTTCGCGCCCCACGCGACGTGGCGCAGCGGCACCAGCACGTCGAGCGCGTGCGCGGCCACGTCGTCGCGCATCAGGCCGATCATCCGGCGCGACTCGACGAACTCGAAGTTCGACTCCATCGCGTCCTGCTGGCGCGCCCGCGTGGTCGCCCACGACGCGTAGTAGAACTGGCGCGGATCCTTCAGCGCGTACCAGCTCGCCATCCGGATCGCCGAACGCGACGGATCGAAGATCTCGTGGTCCGGATCCCAGGTCGGCCGGTAATGGAAGTTCGCCTGGGGCTGCGCGCCCATCATGCCTTCCTGGTAACGCGTCGCCGTCTTGTCGCCGCCGATGTGCTGCGCGACGTGCGCGAAGGTGTGCCGGAGCGGCTTGATGTCGACTGTCTTTAGCTCGATGGTCACTTCTTGCTCCTCAATGTCATGGGTTCGCTTCGACGTCGAGCCGCGTGACCTGCTGTTCGCGGCAGAACGCATCGAAGGCGGCAGGAGGCAACGTCAGCTCGACGCACAGCTCCGGCGCACCGCCGATCGACAGCTCGAATTCGACGAAGCCGCGCACGTTCGTGCCCGTCACGCGGACGCACTTGCGGCCGGGATCGAGCGGGGAAAGATCGGTCGGATGCTGATTCATGATCGGTGTCGCCTCCATGCCGGACTTCAATGCAGCATCCGTGCCACGTTCGGATCGACCTTCAAAAAATCTCGATAATTCAGGGAAAGCCCTGACGCAAAGTTCGAATTCGCGATCCACAATGGCGGTTAACCAGAACGGCAAACGCACGCCGGCGACCCTGCCGGAACCTATATCCGGCGGCCTTTTTCATCATTTGAGCAACTCGGTCGAGCGCATTTGATGAAATGATCAAATCGATCCGCTCACCGCGGCGCTGCTGGCGAGAACTTTGAAAATCACGAGAAATCTCGACGGAGGAGACATGACGCGGCCCAGCCTGCCCCCTTTGCCGCCGGACACCGACCTGCGCAAGCTGATCCATTTTTCGGCGAGCGACGGTCGCATCTGGCTGGCCGGACAGCGGATGGTGCTGCTGCATGCCGGCGCGCTGGCGACGCTGCGCCAGGAACTGATGGAAAGCGTCGGCCCCGCGCAGACGCGGCGTTTCTTCACGCGGGTCGGCTTCGCGGCCGGCGAACGCGACGCCGCGCTCGCGCGCGAGATCCGCAGCGGCGCGTCGCTGTTCGACATGTTCCACGTCGGCCCGCAACTGCACATGCTCGAAGGTGCCGTGCAGGTCACCCCGTTGCGGTTCGAGGCCGACCCCGCGACGGGTGCGTTCTACTGCGAATACCGCTGGGAACATTCATGGGAAGCCGACGTGCACCGCCGCACGTTCGGGCCGCAGCCCGAACCGGTGTGCTGGATGCTGATCGGTTATGCGACCGGTTATACCAGCGCGTTCATCGGCCGCACGATCCTGTTCAAGGAAACGAGCTGCGTCGGCATGAACGACCCGCACTGCACGATCGTCGGCAAGCCGGCCGACGAATGGCCCGACGCGGAGGAAATCACGTCGTGGTTCAAGGCCGACTCGCTGATCAATACGATCCGCGACCTGCAGACCGAGGTCGAATCGCTGCGCCTCGAGATGACGCCCGACGACGGCCGCACCCGGCTCGTCGGGCGCTCCGATGCGTTCCGCGCGGCCTATGCGCTGCTGGAGACGGCCGCGCCGACCAAGGTCGCCGTGCTGCTCACCGGCGAGACGGGCGTCGGCAAGGAACGCTTCGCGCGTGCGCTACACGGCCTCAGCCCGCGCGCGGCGAAGCCGTTCGTCGCGATCAACTGCGCGGCGATTCCGCATGCGCTGATCGAGTCGGAACTGTTCGGTGCGGAGAAAGGCGCATTTACGGGCTCGCAAACCGCGCGCGCCGGGCGCTTCGAGCGCGCGGACGGCGGCACGTTGTTTCTCGACGAGATCGGCGAGCTGCCGCTCGACGTGCAGGCGAAGCTGCTGCGCGTGCTCCAGGAGGGCGAGGTCGAGCGGCTCGGCGCGACCGACGGCCGGAAGGTGGACGTGCGCGTCGTCGCGGCGACCAACCGCGATCTCGAACAGGCCGTGCGCGACGGCACTTTTCGCGCGGATCTCTACTACCGGATCAACGTTTATCCGGTGCTGATTCCGCCACTGCGCGACCGGCAGGACGACATCGCACCGCTCGCCGACGCGATGCTCGACCGCTTCGCGGCGCTGCACGGCAAGCCGACGCCCACGCTGACCGATTACGCGTACGACGCGCTGCGCGGCTATCGCTGGCCCGGCAACGTGCGCGAGCTCGAGAACCTGATCGAGCGCGCGGTGATCCTGTCGCGGCCGAACCGTCCGGTCGACGCGAAGGACCTGTTCCCCGGCGTCGGCTCACCCGGCGGCGCGACGGTCGACCGGGCCGGGCAGATCCGGCCGGCGGCCGCTATGTCGATCGACTGCGGGTCGATCCTCGACCAGTTGCAAGGCGGCGGCGGGCTCGACGGCCTCGAGCGGGCACTGCTGCATGAAGCCGTCGACCGCGCGAACGGCAACCTGTCGGCCGCCGCACGCCTGCTCGGCCTGACCCGCGCGCAGCTCAGCTATCGGCTCAACCGCAGACAGGACCAGGAGGACGCGTGACATGAACAGCATCCTGCCCGCCGATCCGTTCGACGATCCGCCGCCGGCGCTCGAACCGGCCGCCGCCGACGCCGCCGACGCCGCCGAACCGCATGCCCGCACGCTCAGCGAGCACGCGTATCACCAGCTCCGGCAACACATCATCGAAGGGCATTACCCGCCCGGCGCGAAGCTGCGCGTCGAGCACCTGAAAGACGTGTACGGCGTCGGCGCGGGCACGCTGCGCGAGGCGCTCACGCGGCTCGTCAGCGATGCGCTGGTCGTCGCGGAAGGGCAGCGCGGGTTTCGCGTGACGCCGATGTCGGTCGACGATCTGGAAGCGATCACGCGCCTGCGCATTCATATCGAGGTCGATGCGCTGCGCGACTCCGTGCGGCATGGCGACGATGCCTGGGCGCAGCGTGTTCGGCAGAGCTTCGAGCAGTTGTCGGCGTGGGAGCAGCCGGTGTCGATCGAGCACCGCGCCGCATGGGAAGCGTGTAACCGGCGCTTTCACGAAGCGCTGATCTCGGCGGCCGCGACGCCGTGGACCTATCTGATCCTGCGCATGCTGTCGCAGCAAAGCGAGCGCTACCGGCGCGTGTGCATCGGACTCGGCGATTCGAAGCGCGACGTGCATGCGGAACACACGTGCCTGTTCGAGGCCGCGATGCGCCGCGCCGATGCGCGCGCCGCGCTCGCGCTCGAAGACCATATCGGCACGACACTCGCGGTGGTGCGCAACGCGCCGCCCGGCACGTTGCCGTTCTAGCGCACCGCCGCGCGGACGACGCGATCACGCCAGCTCGGGATACCCGTGCGCGGCCGCGTCCCGCGCGAACCCGGCAATCGTGTCGTACGCGCCCGGCGGCAGGCGCTCGAATCCCTTCAGCCGCAGTGCGCTCGCCCGCGCCGGATCGAGCGCGACCGCGTGATCGAGCGCATCCTGCAACGCCTCCACGAGCCGCCCTTCCAGCGCTTTCGACGCGATCAACGGCAACCCCGGCGCCGACGCCGTCATGCCGATGATCCGGATCTCTTTCAACAATTCGGGCAGCGCGTCACGCACGTACGCGAAGGTCACGCAATCGATCGCCGCGCAATCGGCAACGCCTGCGGCCAGCGCGCGCAGCACGTTCAGGTGCGAGCCGAACGGCACGACCGAACCGAAGAAACGTCCGTCATGCGCATGCGGCGCGACCGCGTGCCGGAATGCGTTCATCCCGCTATGCGAATCCGCACCGTTGAAGGCGGCTCGCAATCCGCGACACGCTGCCAGCGTCGTCGCGCCGCCCGCATGCACGCGCGCCGACGCGACCAGCACGCTGCTGTAGCGCGCGCCGTCACAGCCGGGGGCATCGAAGGCCGGTGTCGCGATCAGGTGCGCGGTATCGCGCAATCCGAGCATCCGGTACGGATATCCGCACGTCTGCGACAACAGCAGGTCGTTGCGGCGCCACAGCGCGTGCAGATCTCCGAACGGCTCGTCAAGCAACGCGACGCCGGCCGGCCCGCCGGCGCGCGCGAACGCATCGAGCGCGTCACGCAGCAGCGCGCGCCACAGCGCGGCGTGGCGCGGCGTCACGTTGTACATCGGCAGTCCGGCGATCCATTGGCTCATGCGCGCATTCTACGCATTGGCGGCGCCCTGGAGAAAGCCCGTCCGCCCGGGCGTCGCCGGGGTCCGGCACGCGGCACGCGGCCGGGGCCGGGGCCGGGGCCGGGGCCGGGGCCGGGGCCGGGGCCGGGGCCGGGGCCGGGGCCGGGGCCGGGGCC
>NZ_QTQH01000021.1:0-145267 GCF_003853805.1 Burkholderia sp. Bp8994 | reverse complement strand
GGCCACGCGATCATGTACGTGCTCGGCACGACGTACAACCTGTCGAAGCGCACGTTCCTGTACGGGACGGTCGCGTACGTGCGCAACGGCGGGAATTCGAACTTCTCGCTGCTCGCGTCGCCGCGCGACGCGACGTCGGGCACGAGTCCGATGACGGGTGAGTCGCAGACGGGCGCGTATGTGGGGATGATGCATACGTTCTGAGCGGCGGATCTGCCGGTGCATCGGCTTCAGGGTTCGCGCGTCGTCGCGCGCTGTCGTCACGGGCCCGCATGTTTCATCGGCGCGTGTGGTGGTTTCATGCAGTGGTCCTATGTTTCGTGCTTCGCAACCGAACTTTGGGTATTGGTATTCACGCTGCGTCAAATGATTCATCCCGGCCATGTCGATCTTTTCCCCGCTTTTGAAAGCACGCGCAGGTCGGGTATCGCCAGCGTCCCGGTCGCTTCCAGTCGCCCCGGCGCGCCAGTTTTTTTCACCGCGGCCGTTTCGGTTCGGCCGGTCATCAGTCACTCTTCTCTCGGTAAGGTGATGTCATGAAAACATCCAACAAGCAGCATGCCGGACTTGCCTCGTGGCGTCGGCGTACGCCGGCCATGATCGGAACGCTTGCCCTGTTCGGCATGCTCGCAAGCGGCCCGGGTGCGGCGGCGGACTGGGTCTTTGCCGGGCAGGGTGTCGACAACACGCGTACCGCGCCGGACGAGCGCGTCATCGGCGTCGACAACGTCTCGCAGCTTGCGCCGCGCTGGACGCTGGATACCGACGGCAACGTGTCGGCCACGCCGACCGTCGCCAACGGCACCGTGTATGTGCCGGACTTCGGCGGCTCGCTGTGGGCGGTCGATGCCGCCAGCGGCAAGGTGAAGTGGAAGAAGAAGATCACCGAATACAGCGGCATCGACAACGATGCGTCGCGCACCAGCCCGGCCTACTGGGAAGGCACGCTGATCTTCGGGCAGGGCACCCAGGTTGCGAACAACCCGACCGGCGCGTTCGTGCTGGCAGCGAAGGCAGAGGATGGCGCGCCGCTGTGGCGGACCAAGGTGGATTCGGATCCGACCGCGATCATTACCCAGTCGCCGATCGTCGATCGCGGCGTGGTGTACGTCGGCCTCTCGTCGCGTGCCGAGGCGCTCAAGGACAAGCCGACCTATCGCGGCGCGGTGGTCGCCCTCGACGCCAGGACCGGCAAGATGCTGTGGAAGACCTATATGGTGCCGAAGGGATATACCGGCGGCTCGGTGTGGGGCAACACGGCGGCGGTCGATCATGAAACCGGCCTGCTCTACGTGACCACGGGCAACAACTTCTCGGTTCCGCCGGGTCACTGCCGTTACCCGACCCAGAAGAACTGCAAACCCGATACGCCTGCCAACATGATCGACAGCTTTGTCGCGCTCGACCTCAAGACCGGCAGGATCGTCTGGCATACCCGTACGTTGGCGGCCGACATGTCGACCAACTACGACCACGACGACGGCCCGGACTACGATTTCGGCTCGGGGCCCAACCTGTTCAAGGCGACCATCAACGGGAAGGAGAGGACGTTGGTGGGCGCAGGCGCGAAGAGCGGCGTGTACTGGGCGCTCGATCCCAAGACCGGCAAGGTGGTCTGGCAGACGCAGGTCGGGCCGGGCAGCCTGCTGGGCGGCATGCTGTGGGGGACGGCCGCCGACGGCAAGCGCATCTACGTTTCGATCGGCAACCTGGACGGAAAATCGATCGACGTCGACAACGGTCCGAACGGCCAGAAGACGACCAAGGGCGGCATCTGGGCGGCGGTCGACGCCGCCACCGGCAAGGTGCTGTGGCGCACGGCCGACCCGCAGGGCAAGATGGACACGGTGGCGATGTCGGCCGCAAACGGGGTCGTCTATGCCGGCTCGTTGGCCGGGACGGGCGCGAGCATGTATGCGCTCGATGCGGCGACGGGCGAGATCAAGTGGAGCTACGAGAACAACGGCGCGGTGGTGTCGGGCGCTGCCATCGTCGACGGGTCGGTGTACTGGGGGGCGGGCTACCACACCAAGGTACTCGGTCTGCCGTACGACGGCACGAGTCACAAGCTCTATGCGTTCGGTCTTGCCGCCAGGCAATAAGCGCAACGCAGATACCGGCGTACGCGGATGACGGGTTGCTCGTGCGCCGGCGCAAGCCCGGCCAGGCGGATGAAGAGGCGCAACGCCGGACACCGGGGCGCGCGCTGCGCTCCGGACCCTGTTCCAATCTTGCGGGAGAGACGATTTGGTTCTTCGACACAATATCGGTCGTTGGCGGGAGGTGGCCTTCGAGGTCGCCGCATGGGATGGCGTAGGCGCGCAGGTCGACCTTTCCTGTGGCTGCATGTTTGCCCGCGAGGCGACGGGCGATGGCCCGACCGGCGGGTTACGCCATCTCGACCTCGCACTGTCGGGGGCACTCATCGGCTTGCGGCGCGAGGGCCGTTTTCTGGCCGCGCCGATGGAAACGCTGTGGATCAGCCATCCGCCCGCGGGCATCGCGGCGCGTTCCTTGTTGCTGGTCGGGCTCGGCGATCCGGCAAGCTGGACGATCGCAAGAACCGCCGATGCCGTCGCCACGGCCGCGCGGACGGCGATCCAGCAAGAAGTCGAAAGCGCGGCCTTTGCGCCGAGCATACTCGACGGCGGGCTGACGACCGCCGCCACCGAAGGCATGCCGCAGGCCATGGTGAAGGCCGTGCTGGCCGCGATCGACACCGGGTATCGGGTCGCGGAGCTGGGTCTTGCCGCGCCCCCCGCGCTGCGCCGCTGGGTGTTCGACGTCGGCGCGGCGCGCTTCGACGGCGCCGTGGAGCATTTCGGCAACGCGCTTGCAGCCGCACGGACCTGACTGACCCCGTTTGGCTGTCGCGTACGGCATCTCATGACGCCGCATCCGGACAAACCCCTCCTCATCGAAATTCGTCCCAAACCCCCGCCATACAAGCCGCTCCCTGCGCATAGTGGTTTCCACCCATAGTCGCAAATAGTCAAGAACAGGTCGCCGGCGGTCGTCTTGCGGTGAATATGGCTCGTTACTTTTACTCCCACGATGCAGGCCGGGACGCACTCCGCGCACCGTCGGACATCGGTCCAACCGAAGGGGAGAAACCATGAAGTCGACAAAGATCGCCGCGTTCGTCGCGGCCGTGCTGGCGACCGGCGCGTTCGCGACCGCGGCGCAGGCCGAAACGGATGCCGCGACTTGCCGCAACGTACGCTTCGCGGATATCGGCTGGACCGACATCACGTCCACCACGGCGCTCGCGTCGACGGTGTTCGAAGGGCTCGGCTACAAGCCGACGACGACGATCGCATCGGTGCCGATCTCGTTCGCCGGCCTGAAGAGCAAGCAGCTGGACATCTCGCTCGGCTACTGGTGGCCGGTGCAGCAGAAGCAGCTCCAGCCGTTCCTCGACAGCAAGTCGATCAACGTGGTCGAACCGCCGAACCTGTCGGGCGCGAAGGCGACGCTCGCGGTGCCGAGCTACGAATACCAGGCCGGCCTGAAGACCTTCGAGGACATCGCGAAGCACCGCGCGGAGCTCGACGGCAAGATCTACGGGATCGAGCCGGGCAGCAGCGCGAACGCGACGATCCAGAAGATGATCGACACGAACCAGTACGGCCTCGGCGGCTTCAAGCTGGTCGAATCGAGCGAGGCGGGGATGCTCGTCACGGTCGAGCGCGCGATCCGCGACAAGAAGTGGGTCGTGTTTCTCGGCTGGGAACCGCATCCGATGAACATCCAGATCAGCATGAACTACCTGTCCGGCGGCGATGCGGCGTTCGGCCCGAACTACGGCGAAGCGCGCGTGTACACGCTGACGGCGCCCGACTTCATCTCGCGCTGCCCGAACGCGGGCAAGCTCGTCGAGAACCTGCGCTTCACGACGCAGCTGGAGAACCAGCTGATGCAGTCGGTGATGAACAAGACGAAGCCGGCCGACGCCGCGAAGGCGTACCTGAAGAAGAATCCGCAGGTGCTCGATGCCTGGCTCGCCGGCGTCAAGACGTTCGACGGCAAGGACGGCCTGCCTGCCGTGAAGGCCTATCTCGGCCTGTAACGGCCCGCACGCGCCGCGAGCGGGCGGCGCGCAGCGAAAAATCATCTGCAGTACGACGGAAATCGAGCGACACGAACCGAAGCAAACGAGGGCACTCAGCATGAACCACGAAGTCATCATCACCTGCGCGGTCACCGGCGCGGGCGATACGGTCGGCAAACATCCGGCGATTCCGGTCACGCCGAAGGAAATCGCGGCCGCCGCGATCGAGGCCGCGAAGGCCGGCGCGACGGTGGCGCACTGCCACGTGCGCGATCCGCAGACGGGCCGCGGCAGCCGCGACCCGAACCTGTACCGCGAAGTGGTCGACCGGATCCGTTCGGCGGACGTCGACGTGATCATCAACCTGACGGCCGGCATGGGCGGCGATCTGGAGATCGGCCCGGGCGAAGACCCGATGCGCTTCGGCAAGGGCACCGATCTCGTCGGCGGCCTCACGCGTCTCGCGCACGTCGAGGAACTGCTGCCGGAAATCTGCACGCTCGACTGCGGCACGCTGAATTTCGGCGACGGCGACTACATCTACGTGTCGACGCCCGCGCAACTGCGCGCTGGCGCCAAGCGCATCCAGGAACTCGGCGTGAAGCCGGAACTGGAAATCTTCGATACGGGCCATCTGTGGTTCGCGAAGCAATTGCTGAAGGAAGGGCTGCTCGACGATCCGCCGCTGTTCCAGCTGTGCCTCGGCATTCCGTGGGGCGCGCCGGCCGACACCGGCACGATGAAGGCGATGGTCGACAACCTGCCGCCGGGCGCGCACTGGGCCGGCTTCGGGATCGGCCGCATGCAGATGCCGATGGTCGCGCAGGCGATGCTGCTCGGCGGCCACGTGCGCGTGGGCCTCGAAGACAACATCTGGCTCGATCGCGGCGTGCACGCGACCAACGGCACGCTCGTCGAGCGTGCGCGGGAAATCGTCGAACGGCTCGGCGGCCGCGTGCTGACGCCGGCCGAAGGGCGTCGCAAGCTCGGCCTGCCGGCGCGTGGCGAGCGCCTGCTCGAACGCCGCGCGGTGGCCGAGTTCGCGTGAGTTTCAAGGCTGATTCCGCTTCAATGCGGCGGCGCGCACGGGTGCGCCGCCGTCCGATTCTCCTCGATTTGAAGGATGTGTTGACATGGCAGTGAAGACCGACATCAAGACGTTCGCCGCGATCGGCACCGGCGTGATCGGCAGCGGATGGATTTGCCGTGCGCTCGCGCACGGTCTGGACGTGGTCGTGTGGGACCCCGCGCCGGACGCGGAAGCGCGCTTGCGCGCGAGCGTCGCGAATGCATGGCCCGCGCTCGAACGCGTCGGCCTCGCGCCGGGCGCCGATCCCGCGCGGCTGCGCTTCGAGTCGACGATCGAGGCCTGCGTCGCCGACGCGGACTTCATCCAGGAAAGCGCACCGGAGCGCGAGGCGCTGAAGCTCGAACTGCACGAACAGATCAGCCGCGCGGCGAAGCCGGACGCGATCATCGCATCGTCGACGTCGGGGCTGCTGCCGACCGACTTCTATGCGCGGGCGACGCATCCGGAGCGCTGCGTGGTCGGTCATCCGTTCAATCCGGTCTACCTGCTGCCGCTCGTCGAGGTGCTCGGCGGCGCGCGCACCTCGCCGGAAGCGGTCGAGGCGGCGATGGAGATCTATCGCAAGCTCGGCATGCGGCCGCTGCACGTGCGCAAGGAAGTGCCGGGCTTCATCGCGGACCGGCTGCTCGAAGCGCTGTGGCGCGAGGCGCTGCATCTCGTCAACGAGGGCGTCGCGACGACCGGCGAGATCGACGATGCGATCCGCTTCGGCGCGGGCATCCGCTGGTCGTTCATGGGCACGTTCCTGACGTACACGCTGGCCGGCGGCGACGCGGGCATGCGACACTTCATGCAGCAGTTCGGCCCCGCGCTCGAACTGCCATGGACGAAGCTGGTCGCGCCGAAGCTGACCGATGCACTGATCGACAGCGTCGTCGAAGGCACGAGCGAGCAGCAGGGCACGCGCAGCATCAAGGAACTCGAGCGCTATCGCGACGAGTGCATCACCGAGGTGCTGAAGGCGATCGCCGCGGTGAAGGCGCGGCACGGAATGCGATTCGAGGACTGAACGAACATGACAGGCGATACCCCGCTGACGATCTACCGCGACGTCGTGCGGCCCGAATGGGTCGACTACAACGGCCATCTGCGCGACGCGTTCTATCTGCTGATCTTCAGCTTCGCGACCGATGCGCTGCTGGACCGCATCGGTCTCGACGACGCCGCGCGTCGCGAGCGGGGCCGCTCGGTCTACACGCTCGAAGCGCACGTGAACTATCTGCAGGAGATCAAGGAGGGCACGCGCGTGCGCGTCGATGCGCGCGTGCTCGCGCACGACGCGAAGCGGCTGCACCTGTATCTCGAACTGTTCGCCGACGGGCACGACGGCGCGGTGTCGGCGAGCGAGCAGATGCTGCTGCACGTCGACACGCGCAACGGCGCGAAATCGGCGCCGTTCGACGACGACGTCGCCGCGCGCGTGGCCGAACTGCATGCGGTGCAGCGCGATTGCGCGGCCCCTGCGTATGCGGGCCGCGTGATCGGACTGCCGCCGCGCCGCTAGCGTCGACGTTCAACCCTGGACCGCGGAGCGCACACGATGCTCGAACCGGAAATCGCGGCGTTCGTCGCGGCCGTCGACGCGTGGTATCCGGCCGACGCAGCGGCGCGCTCGCCCGACGAGCAACGCCGCGTCTACGATCGCTTCGCGGCCGCATGGACGCCCGCCGAACTGCCGGCCGGCATCGTCCGGCACGATGCGGTGTGGCATGCGCCGGACGGACGCGCGATCGCGCTGCGGCGCTATGCGCCCGCGCACGGTGAGCCGCGCGGCACCGTGCTGTTCTTTCATGGCGGCGGCTTCGTCGTCGGCTCGCTCGACAGTCATGCGTTGATCACCGCGCAACTGGCGGCCGACACGGGGCTTGCCGTGATCGCGGTCGACTACCGGCTCGCGCCCGAGCATCGCGCGCCGGCCGCGCTCGACGATTGCCTGGCCGTCACGCGCGCCGTGCGCGACGCAGCGCACTGGCCGTTCGACGCGTGCGCGCGACCGCTGACGCTCGCCGGCGACAGTGCCGGCGGCAACCTCGCGGCCGCCGTCGCGACCGCGCTGCGCGATGCGGGCGAAGGCGGCATCGACGGGATCGCGCTCGTCTATCCGATGCTCGGCTTCGAACCGCAATCGCCGGCGCGCGAAACCGAGGCACACGCGCCGATGCTGACGCTCGACGACGTCCATCGCTATCGCGCGTTGTACTGGGGCAGTGAACGCGACGATGCGCCGGGCGATGACGATGGGCTGCTGCGCGCCTCGGTGCCGCTCGCGGCGGCGCGTTTCGACGGCCTGCCGCCCGTGCTCGCGATCGGCGCGGAACACGATCCGCTGCGCGACGATGCGCGCGTCTATGTCGAACACATTCTCGCGGCCGGCGGCGCCGCGCGTTACTGGATGGGAGAGGGGCTGGTGCACGGCTGCTGGCGCGCGCTCGGAACGAGCCCGCAGGCCGCGCGGATGCACCGGATGATCGGCGGGTTTCTGCTCGCACCACACGCGTAGCGGGCGTTTTCCGGGAGGCAACGATGCAGGCAGCGCAACACCGTATCGAGGACTGGCGGACCTTTTCCGCCGACGCCGCCATTGCGGCGGCGACGATCGGCGAGGGTGCGGTGAACGTCGAGTGGAGCGACACGCGACGATCGCCGTTTCACTTCGACTGGTTGCGCGACAACTGCGCGTGCTCCGCGTGCGTGCATGCGCTCACGCGCGAACAGGTGTTCGAGATCGCCGATGCGCGCGAGGATCTGTCGGCGCTCGTCGTGCATGTCGAAACCGACGGCGCGCTGCACGTCGAGTGGAACGACGGGCATCGCAGCGCCTGGTCGCCGGGATGGTTGCGCGCGCATGCTTACGACGATGCGTCCCGCGCGGAACGCCAGGCCGCGCACGGGCGGCACGTGTGGACCGGCGACGATGCGACGGCGATCGGCGTGTTCGCGTGGCGTGACGTGATGAAGGACGACGGCGCGTTGCTCGCCTGGCTCGCCGCGTTGC
Source organism: Burkholderia sp. Bp8994 (assembly GCF_003853805.1). Taxonomy (NCBI): domain Bacteria; kingdom Pseudomonadati; phylum Pseudomonadota; class Betaproteobacteria; order Burkholderiales; family Burkholderiaceae; genus Burkholderia; species Burkholderia sp. Bp8994. The sequence goes on along the minus strand of NZ_QTQH01000021.1, from coordinate 137,131 downwards.
AGCGCACGGGGCTGACGCTCGTCGAGGGCGTGCCGGCCGAACCCGGCCGGGTCGACCAGATCGCGCGGCGTGTCGGCCTGATCCGCGAAAGCAATTTCGGCGTGCTGTTCGATGTCGAATCGAAGCCGCGGCCGGACAGCAATGCCTATACGTCGCTGAACCTGCCGCCGCACACCGACCTGCCGACGCGTGAATTGCAGCCGGGCGTGCAGTTCCTGCACTGCCTCGCGAACGACGCAACGGGCGGAGACAGCGTGTTTCTCGACGGCTTCGCGCTCGCGGATGCGCTGCGGCGCGAATATCCGGACGATTTCACGCAACTTGCGTCGACACCGTTCGAGTTCTGGAACAAGAGTGCGAACAGCGACTACCGCTGTTCGGCGCCGGTGATCGGGCTCGATGCGCGCGGCAACGTGACCGAGGTGCGCGTCGCGAACTTCCTGCGCGGGCCGCTCGATGCGCCGGCCGGCGCCGTCGCGGCCGTCTACCGCGCGTACCGGCGGTTTCTCGCGCTCGCGCGCGAGCCGCGTTTCCGCGTGCAGCGCCGGCTGCGGGCGGGCGACATGTGGGCGTTCGACAACCGGCGCGTGCTTCATGCGCGCACCGAGTTCGATCCGTCGACGGGCCGCCGGCATCTGCAGGGCTGCTACGTCGATCGCGACGAACTGCTGTCGCGCTGGCGTGTGCTGTCGCGTGCGCTGCTCGCGGCTGCCGCCGGGCGCTGATCGGCGCATTCGACTTCCGCAGTCGACTTCGTTACGCATACCTCGCCGGAGAAAAAGCGCCCGGACGCAAGGCGCCCGGGCGAAGCCACCCGCTGCCGGGCGGCGGAGGTATGCGTTTTCACAAAAAAAGACGAGCCCGCATGAGGGGCTCGTCCGGATCCAGCTTCTTCATCGCGCGATGCGCGGTGCGCCCGCCGGGGGCGCGTCGGCTTACTGGCCGAAGAAGACCGAGTCGCGTGCGTTCGACGACGCTGCGGCAGCCGGGGCGCCCGAGTGGACGACCGGAGCCGGTTGCGCGCCGTAGCCGCTGGCGTCGGCACCATGAACGCGCGCTTCCGCCGACTGGATGTCGTTCGGGTAGTACGGGCTCGACACGCCCGGCTTGTAGCCGGCTTGTTCGAGCTGAACCAGTTCGTTGCGGACTTGAGCGCGGGTCACGGTGCTTTGTGCGAAAGCGCCGAACGAAGCGGACAGGGCGACAGCGGCAACAACTGCGGAAACGAGCGATTTCATGATGACCTCCGGTGTTTTATTGGGTTCGCTTGCGACACCATGTCTGCAGCGATTGACTAAATCTTAGTCACCGGGTCGTTGAGGGTAAACGCTGATTTTGACGATAGATTGTTTCCAGGGCGGTAACAGTGGGACGCCGGATCAGGCTTTCATCCTGCTTTCGTTTCTGTAAGTGTAATAAGTATGAAGAATGTTGAGGCGGCACGCGCGGGATTCAGCGCGCCTCGGCGGCCGCATCGAACGGCTTGGCGGGCGGCCGGCCGGCGGACGCGCCCGAACTCAGGAAACGCACGCCCGTCGCGGCTTCGGAGGCCTCCCACAGCAGAGCCGCGAGGGCCACGTCGCGTGCCGCGCGCGGCACGCTCGCCGGTGCCGGCAGGCCGCGCGACTCGAGCCAGCCGGACGGCCCGATGTACGAGCCGCCGGCGAGGTCGGGCGACGTCGCCGCATGAATCGCGGGCAACGCACCCTGCTCGGCCGGTTGCGCGAGATAACGGTTCGCCGCGCGCATCAGCGCGGCGCGCGTGGGCGAACTGTCCATCGCGGGGCCCGCGAACTGCAGGTTGGTTGCCGCGTAGCCGGGATGCGCGGCGACGCTGATTCCCGCGAACCCCGCGCGCTGGAAGCGGCGCTGCAACTCGAGCGCGAACACCAGGTTCGCGAGTTTGCTGTCGCAGTAGGCGAGATAACGGTTGTAACGGTGCTCGGCGCGCAGGTCGTCGACCCGGATCCGGCCGCCGCGGTTGAAGCCGCTCGACATCGTCACGACACGCGCGCGCCGGGCGGCGCGCAGCGCGGGCAGCAGATGGCCGGTCAGCGCGAAATGGCCGAGGTGGTTGGTGCCGAACTGCATCTCGAAGCCGTCGTGCGTGTGCCGCAGCGGCAGGAACATCACGCCGGCGTTGTTGCAGAGGATGTCGACGCGGCCGTGGCGGTCGGCGACGTCGGCGGCGAAGCGCCGGATCGACGCGAGATCGGCGAGGTCGAGCTGATCGACTTCGATCTGTGCGGCGGGATGGAGCCGGCGAATCGCAGCGGCGGCGTGGGCGGCGCGCGCGGCATCGCGGCAGCCCATCACGACCGTCGCGCCCTTGGCGGCCAGCGTTTCCGCGATATGCCAGCCGAGGCCGCTGTTGGCGCCGGTCACGACCGCGACCTTGCCGCCTTGCGCCGGGACGTGGCGCGCGCTCCATGCATGCATGTCTGCCTCCATCGGCGTGGCAGTGCGCCACGACGCGTAATCGTTACATTGGGTGGTGTAACGATAGTCCGCGCAGGCGGGACAGACAAGCGGGGGAATTAGACCGGCGGTTCTAGGGCGCGCCAGCGCATCAGGCCGCGGGCCCCGGCACGGGTGGCCGGCGGGCGTTACCGGCTCCCGGCCAGCGCGAGCACTTCGGCCGCGGAGATCATCGCCGCCGCGTTCGCGGGTGCCGGGCGCTCGGCCGGGCGGAACACTTCGTCGCCGCGCTGGATGACCTGGCGCGACAGCGCGCAGGTGCCGGTGCGCTGCGCGAAGCGGCGGCGCCAGCGCTGTTCGCCGTAGTGACAGCGGCCGGGTTCGACCCAGCGGACGACGAGCAGCGTATCGGAGCGTTCCAGAATTTCGACGTGGACGTCGGCGGGATCGAGCACAGGCAGGGATTTGGAGGCCTTCATTTGCCGTTTCCTAAAGCTCGTGCGGTTTCGGCCGTGGCAGTGGATGTCACTACCCGAGGGCGAATCCGTAGCGGTTTCCATGAGTGGTGCGCTAAATGTAAGCGTCTGTGACCGGAAAAAACATCCTGTCTGGCTCAAATTACCTTTTGCCGAATCAGAAACAATCGACGCGCATTTTCGTGAAAAAGCCAACGACAAAAGCGCCCCGGACGCGCACGCCCGGGGCGGAAAATCGGCCCGCGCCCCCGTGTCTGCTCGCTCAGTCACGTGGACACCGGGGGGACGGAGACGCCCGTCAGGGATCGGCGACGGGCGGGGGGGCGGTGTCCGGGGAAGCGCGGTCCGGCAACACCATGATCGCGCGCGCCCGCCGTTGACACCCTGACGGGAACATGACTTTTTTGTCAGTTTCGCGGTGCCGACGGAGCGACTCCGATGCCCCGGGGTCGCGAAAACGCCCACCGGTATTGGCTTTGCGCGATACGCGGCCGATCGGCGGAACCTGAAAAATACGGTAATCGAAGCCCGCCGCAGCGCCTTCCGCCCGATTCTCCCGCTCGGGAAAATACTGAATCACACGAACGTGACAAATCCGGAATCTGTTCCTATGATTGGTTGGACCTTTAGTCCTTTGTGCCAATCAGCCGGCCCGGCCGGCTTCTTCGGGAGAGGTGCTCATGAGATTGCAGGGCAAGCGCGCGCTGGTGACGGCGGCCGGGCAGGGTATCGGCCGCGCGACCGCGCTGCGGTTCGCAAGCGAGGGTGCCGACGTGCTGGCGACCGACATCAACGAAGCCGCGCTCGCGCAACTCGCGGCCGACGCCGAACGCGCGGGCGGCCGGCTGGCCACGCGGCGGCTCGACGTGACCGATGCGGGCGACGTGGCCACACTCGCCGCGCAGGAGCGCGCGTTCGACGTGCTGTTCAACTGTGCGGGCTTCGTGCACCACGGCTCGATCCTCGACTGCGACGACGCCGCGTGGGCGTTCTCGCTGAACCTGAACGTCACGTCGATGTACCGGCTGATCCGCGCGCTGCTGCCGGCGATGCTGGCTGCGGGCGGCGCGTCGATCGTCAACATGGCGTCGGCCGCGTCGAGCGTGAAGGGCGTGCCGAACCGGTTCGTCTACGGCACGACCAAGGCGGCCGTGATCGGCCTGACCAAGTCGGTCGCCGCCGATTTCGTCGAGCAGCGCATCCGCTGCAACGCGATCTGCCCGGGCACGATCGAGTCGCCGTCGCTGGAGCAGCGGATCGCCGAGCAGGCGCGCACGCGCCAGGTGTCGACCGATACCGTGCGCCAGGCGTTCGTCGCGCGTCAGCCGATGGGCCGTATCGGCACCGCGGACGAAGTGGCCGCGCTCGCGCTGTATCTCGCGTCCGACGAAGCGTCGTTCACGACCGGCGCGATTCACCTGATCGATGGCGGCTGGTCGAACTGACCGCGTCTAGCCGACCGCGTGTAGCCGACCGCTTCCTTCCACTCACTTTCCATTTCCGCTCACACCACATGAAACTGCTGAGATTTGGCGACAAACACCATGAAAAGCCGGGCCTGCTCGATGCGCAGGGCAGGATCCGCGACCTGTCGGGCGTGATCGACGACGTCGCCGGCGACGCGCTCGCACCCGCGTCGCTCGCGCGGCTGCGCGAGCTCGACCCGGCGTCGCTGCCGCTCGTCGAAGGCGCGCCGCGGCTCGGCGCGTGCGTCGGCCGCGTCGGCAAGTTCATCTGCATCGGCCTCAACTATTCCGACCACGCGGCGGAATCGGGGATGGACGTCCCGAAGGAGCCGGTCGTGTTCGGCAAGTGGACGAGCGCGATCTCGGGGCCGAACGACGACGTCGAGATCCCGCGCGGCTCGGAGAAGACCGACTGGGAAGTCGAGCTGGGCGTCGTGATCGGCCGGGGCGGCCGCTATATCGACGAAGCCGACGCGCTGTCGCACGTCGCCGGCTACTGCGTGGTGAACGACGTGTCGGAGCGCGAGTACCAGCTCGAACGCGGCGGCACGTGGGACAAGGGCAAGGGCAACGATACGTTCGGCCCGCTCGGCCCGTGGCTCGTGACGGCCGACGAAGTGCCCGATCCGCACGCGCTGCGGCTGTGGCTGGAAGTGGACGGCCACCGCTACCAGAACGGCACGACCGCGACGATGGTGTTCCGCGTGCCGCACCTGATCAGCTACCTGAGCCGCTTCATGAGCCTGCAGCCGGGCGACGTGATCTCGACCGGCACGCCGCCGGGCGTGGGCCTCGGGCAGAAGCCGCCCGTCTATCTGCGCGCCGGGCAGGTGATCACGCTCGGCATCGACGGGCTCGGCGAGCAGCGCCAGCGCACCGTGCAGGCCTGAAACCCTTTCCCGGACGGTTCGCCATGCCTATCATTCGATCGATGCGCGTCCTCGACGTGCGCTTCCCGACCTCGCGCCAGCTCGACGGTTCCGATGCGATGAATCCGGACCCCGATTATTCGGCTGCGTACGTCGTGCTCGAAACCGACCGCGACGGGCTCGAAGGCCACGGGCTCACGTTCACCATCGGGCGCGGCAACGAAATCTGCTGCGCGGCGATCGACGCGATGCGTCACCTCGTCGTCGGCCTCGACCTCGACTGGATCCGCGAGGACATGGGCCGCTTCTGGCGGCACGTGACCTCGGACAGCCAGTTGCGCTGGATCGGCCCCGACAAGGGCGCGATCCACCTGGCGACGGGCGCCGTCGTGAACGCGGTGTGGGATCTGTGGGCGAAGGCTGCGGCCAAACCGCTGTGGCGGCTCGTGGCCGACATGAGCCCCGAGGACATCGTGCGCGCGATCGATTTTCGCTACCTGACCGACTGCCTGACGCCGGACGAAGCGCTCGACCTGCTGCGCCGGCAGGCGCCGGGCAAGGCCGAGCGGATCGCGATGCTCGAGCGCGAAGGCTACCCGTGTTACACGACGTCGGCCGGCTGGCTCGGCTACAGCGACGACAAGCTGCGCCGGTTGTGTCACGAAGCGGTGGACGCCGGGTTCGATTACGTGAAGCTGAAGGTCGGCGCGAACCTGGAGGACGACATCCGCCGCGTGACGATCGCACGCGAGGTGATCGGCCCGGACCGCAAGCTGATGATCGACGCGAACCAGGTGTGGGAAGTCGACGAGGCGATCGACTGGGTGCGCGAGCTGGCGTTCGCGAAACCGTGGTTCATCGAGGAGCCGACGAGCCCCGACGACGTCGAAGGGCATCGCAAGATCCGCGAGGCGATCGCGCCCGTGCAGGTCGCGACCGGCGAGATGTGCCAGAACCGCGTGATGTTCAAGCAGTTCATCGCGCGCGGCGCGATCGACGTCGTGCAGATCGATGCGTGCCGGCTCGGCGGCGTGAACGAGATACTCGCGGTGATGCTGCTGGCCGCGAAGTACGGGCTGCCGGTGTGTCCGCATGCGGGCGGCGTCGGGCTGTGCGAATACGTGCAGCATCTGTCGATGATCGACTACGTGTGCATTGCCGGCACGAAGGAAGGGCGCGTGACCGAATACGTCGATCACCTGCACGAGCATTTCGTCGAGCCCTGTGTCGTGCGCGGCGCGGCGTACCTGCCGCCGACGGCACCCGGCTTCTCGATCGAGATGAAGCCGGCATCGCTCGAGCAGTACCGGTTCCGCGGCTGAAGCGCGCAGCGCGCAGCACGACGGCGCACGACGACCCGCGCATGACCTGCGCGCGGCGACAACATGAACGACGGAGACGCGAAGTGGATTTGAATCTGCAAGACAAGGTCGTGATCGTGACCGGCGGCGCGTCGGGCATCGGCGCCGCGATCTCGATGCGGCTTGCCGGCGAAGGCGCGATTCCGGTGGTGTTCGCGCGCCACGCGCCGGATGACGGCTTCTGGCGCGCACTCGCGCAGAAGCAGCCGCGCGCCGCGTGCGTGTCCGTCGAGCTGCAGGACGACGCACAGTGCCGCGACGCAGTCGCGCAGACCGTCGCGCGCTTCGGCCGCATCGACGGCCTCGTCAACAACGCGGGCATCAACGACGGCGTCGGGCTCGATGCCGGGCGCGACGCGTTCGTCGCGTCGCTCGAACGCAACCTGATCCACTACTACGTGATGGCGCATTACTGCGTGCCGCACCTGAAGGCGACGCGCGGTGCGATCGTCAACATCTCGTCGAAGACGGCCGTCACCGGCCAGGGCAACACGAGCGGCTATTGCGCATCGAAGGGCGCGCAGCTCGCGCTGACGCGCGAATGGGCGGTCGCGCTGCGCGACGACGGCGTGCGCGTGAACGCGGTGATCCCGGCCGAGGTGATGACGCCGCTCTACCGGAACTGGATCGCGGGCTTCGACGACCCGGAAGCGAAGCTCGCGGAAATTGCCGACAAGGTGCCGCTCGGCAAGCGCTTCACGACCGCCGACGAGATTGCCGACACGGCCGTGTTCCTGCTGTCGGCGCGCGCATCGCACACGACGGGCCAGTGGCTGTTCGTCGACGGCGGCTATACGCATCTCGATCGCGCGATCGGCTGAGGGCGGCGAGCCATGCAACCCGATCCGAACCCGACGACCCCCGCGCCCGCGGCGCTGATCGAGCTGACCGGCGTCAGCAAGCGCTTTCCGGGCGTGCTGGCGCTCGACGATTGCCGCTTCGACCTGCGCGCCGGCGAAGTGCATGCGCTGATGGGCGAGAACGGCGCGGGCAAGTCGACGCTGATGAAGATTCTCGCCGGCGTGTACCAGAAGGACGAAGGCGAGATCCGGATCGACGGCCGCGCGGTGGACATCGACGATCCGCGCGCCGCGCAGGCGCTCGGGATCGGCATCATCCATCAGGAACTGAACCTGATGAACCACCTGAGCGTCGCGCAGAACATCTTCATCGGCCGCGAGCCGCGCGGCCGCTTCGGCGTGTTCGTCGACGAGGACCGGCTGAACCGCGACGCCGCCGCGATCTTCGCGCGGATGCGGCTCGATCTCGACCCGCGCACACCGGTCGGCCGGCTGACGGTCGCGAAGCAGCAGATGGTCGAGATCGCGAAGGCGCTGTCGTTCGACTCGCGCGTGCTGATCATGGATGAACCGACCGCCGCGCTGAACAACGCGGAAATCGCCGAGCTGTTCCGCATCATCGGCGACCTGCGCGCGCACGGCGTCGGCATCGTCTACATCTCGCACAAGATGGACGAGCTGCGCCAGATCGCCGATCGCGTGACGGTGATGCGCGACGGCAAGTACGTCGCGACCGTGCCGATGGCGGATACGTCGATGGAAGCGATCATCGCGATGATGGTCGGCCGCCAGCTCGATGCGACGTTCCGAACGCCGCCCGATACGTCGGCCAACGCGGTCGCGCTCGAGGTGCGCGGGCTGTCGCGCGGCCGCGCGATCCGCGATGTCGGCTTCACGCTGCGGCGCGGCGAGATCCTCGGCTTTGCGGGGCTGATGGGCGCGGGCCGTACCGAGGTCGCGCGCGCGGTGTTCGGCGCGGACCCGGTCGACGCGGGCGAGATCCGCGTGCACGGCAAGACCGTGACGATCCGCACGCCGGCCGACGCGGTGAGGCACGGGATCGGTTATCTCTCGGAGGACCGCAAGCACTTCGGGCTGGCGGTCGGGATGGACGTGCAGAACAACATCGCGCTGTCGAGCATGCGGCGCTTCGTGCGCCGCGGCATGTTCCTCGATGCGCGCGGGATGCGCGACACCGCGCAGTCGTACGTGCGGCAGCTCGCGATCCGCACGCCGTCCGTCGCGCAGCCGGCGCGGCTCCTGTCGGGCGGCAACCAGCAGAAGATCGTGATCGCGAAGTGGCTGCTGCGCGACTGCGACATCCTGTTCTTCGACGAGCCGACCCGCGGCATCGACGTCGGCGCGAAAAGCGAAATCTACAAGCTGCTCGACGCGCTCGCCGCCGACGGCAAGGCGATCGTGATGATCTCGTCGGAGCTGCCCGAGGTGCTGCGCATGAGCCACCGGATCCTCGTGATGTGCGAAGGGCGCGTGACCGGCGAATTGCGCGCGGCCGACGCCACGCAGGAAAAGATCATGCAGCTCGCGACGCAGCGCGAGTCGACCGTATTGTCCTGATTCCGACGCTTACCCGATCATGTCCAACGATACGCATCCCGTTCCGCCTCTTGCCACCGGCGACACGCCGGCCGGCGCAGCGGGCCTCCGTGCCCGCTTCTTCAACCCGGCCGCGCGGCAGAAGCTGCTCGCGTTCGCGAGCCTCGTGCTGCTGATCGTGTTCTTCAGCTTCGCGTCGCCGAACTTCCTCGAAGTCGACAACCTCGTGACGATCCTGCAGGCCACCGCCGTGAACGGTGTGCTGGCCGTCGCGTGTACCTACGTGATCATCACGTCGGGCATCGACCTGTCGGTCGGCACGCTGATGACCTTCTGCGCGGTGATGGCCGGCGTCGTGCTGACGAAGTGGGGCCTGCCGCTGCCGCTCGGGATCCTGGCCGCGCTATCGTTCGGCGCGCTGTCGGGCAGCGTGTCGGGCTTCGTGATCGCGAAGATGAAGGTGCCGCCGTTCATCGCGACGCTCGGCATGATGATGCTGCTCAAGGGGCTGTCGCTCGTGATCTCGGGCACGCGGCCGATCTACTTCAACGACACGCCGGGCTTCACGTCGATCGCGCAGGATTCGCTGATCGGCAGCCTCGTTCCCGCGCTGCCGATCCCGAACGCGGTGCTGATCCTGTTCCTCGTCGCGGTCGGCGCGTCGATCGTGCTGAACCGGACGATCTTCGGCCGCTACACGTTCGCGCTCGGCAGCAACGAGGAAGCGCTGCGGCTGTCCGGCGTGAATGTCGATGCGTGGAAGATCGCCGTCTACACGTTCAGCGGCGCTGTGTGCGGGATCGCCGGGCTGCTGATCGCGTCGCGGCTGAATTCCGCGCAGCCCGCGCTCGGGCAAGGCTACGAGCTCGACGCGATCGCGGCCGTCGTGATCGGCGGCACGTCGCTGTCGGGCGGCGCGGGCAGCATCGTCGGCACCATCATCGGCGCGTTCATCATGAGCGTGCTGACCAACGGCCTGCGCATCATGTCGGTCGCGCAGGAATGGCAGACGGTCGTGACGGGCGTGATCATCATCCTCGCCGTCTACGTGGACATCCTGCGCCGGCGCCGCCGCTGACGCATGCACGCACGAACACGAACATGCAGGCGCTTCACCGCCGGCCGGGCCGGCATTTCAGTCGATACCAACCAAGGAGACGCGAAGTGATCAGGAGCAAGGTGTTGAACGCGATCGTCGGGCTGACGTTCGCCGTCGGCGCGACGGCCGGCGCGCAGGCGCAGGAATCCTACATCCCGCTGATCTCGAAGGGCTTCCAGCATCAGTTCTGGCAGGCCGTGAAGGCGGGCGCGATGCAGGCCGCGAAGGACTACAAGGTGAAGGTGACGTTCGAAGGCCCCGAAACCGAGGCGATGGTCGACAAGCAGATCGACATGCTGTCCGCCGCGATCGCGAAGAAGCCGGCCGCGCTCGGCTTCGCGGCGCTCGACAGCAAGGCCGCGCTGCCGCTCCTGAAGAAGGCGCAGGCCGAGAAGATTCCGGTGATCGCGTTCGACTCGGGCGTCGACAGCGACATCCCGGTGACGACCGCCGCGACCAACAACAAGGCCGCCGCCGCGCTCGCCGCCGACAAGCTCGCCGCGCTGATCGGCGACGAAGGCGAGGTGGCCGTGGTCGCGCACGACCAGACGAGCCGCACGGGCATCGACCGCCGCGACGGCTTTCTCGAACGGATGAAGTCCGCGCACCCGAAGGTGCAGGTCGTGACCGTGCAGTATGGCGAGGGCGATCAGCTGAAGTCCACCGAAGTGACGAAGTCGATCCTGCAGGCGTATCCGAAGCTCAAGGGCTTGTTCGGCACCAACGAAGGCTCGGCGATCGGCGTGGTGAACGGCGTGCGCGAGATGAAGCGCAAGGTCGTGATCATCGGCTACGATTCGGGCAAGCAGCAGAAGGACGCGATCCGCAGCGGGCTGATGGCCGGCGCGATCACGCAGAACCCGGTCGGGATCGGCTACAAGACGGTCGAGGCGGCCGTGAAGTCGGTCAAGGGCGAGAAGCTGCCGAAGGTCATCGATACCGGTTTCTACTGGTACGACAAGACCAATATCGACGACCCGAAAATCACGGCGGTGCTGTACGACTGAGCGCGACGTGACGCGGCGGGCAACGGTGAATCACGAGGACACCATGGGCGCAGTGCGTATCGATTCCCACCAGCACTTCTGGCGTTACCGCGCGGCCGACTATCCGTGGATCGGTCCCGGCATGGGCGTGCTCGCCCGCGACTACCTGCCCGACGCGCTGTGGCCGCAGATGCATGCACAGGCGCTCGGCGCGTCGATCGCGGTGCAGGCGCGCGCCGGGCGCGACGAGACGGCGTTCCTGCTCGATCTCGCCCGCGACGATGCGCACATCGCGGCGGTGGTCGGCTGGGAGGATCTCGGTGCGCCGGAACTCGCCGAGCGCATCGCCGAATGGCGCAGCCCGAAGCTGCGCGGCTTTCGTCACCAGGTGCAGGACGAAGCCGACGTCGGCGCGTTCGTCGCGGATCCCGCGTTCAATCGCGGTGTCGCGTGGCTGCAGGCGAACGGCTATGTGTACGACGTGCTCGTGTTCGAGCGCCAGTTGCCCGACGTGCGCGCGTTCTGCGCGCGGCACGATGCGCACTGGCTCGTGCTCGATCATGCCGGCAAGCCGCCGCTCGCCGAATTCCACCGCGATGGCGCTGCGCTTGCCCGCTGGCGTGCCGGGTTGCGCGAGCTGGGCGCGCTGCCGCACGTCGTGTGCAAGCTGTCGGGGCTCGTGACCGAGACGGACTGGCGGCGCGGCCTGCGCGGGCAGGACATCCGGCACATCGAGCAATGCCTCGACGCGGCGCTCGACGCGTTCGGCCCGCAGCGGCTGATGTTCGGGTCGGACTGGCCCGTGTGCCTGCTTGCGGCGTCGTATGACGAAGTGGCGTCGCTGGTCGAGCGCTGGGCCGAAGCGCGGTTGTCGGCGGCCGAGCGCAACGCGCTGTGGGGCGGCACGGCCGCGCGTTGCTATGCGCTGCCCGGCGATTCGAAGCCCCGCATATAAAATAGGCGCGAACGGCCCGACGCGCGCGCTCCATTCGTCAGACCGTCCGCAATGCAATCGCTTACCTGTATCAACGTATGTCCATCCAGCCGATTCAGAACCGCCGCCTCTACCAGCAGATCGCCGACAAGCTCAGCACGATGATCGAGTCCGGCGACTTCCCGCCGGGCAGCTATTTGCCGCCCGAGCGCGAACTGGCCGAGCAGTTCGGCGTGTCGCGCACGTCGGTGCGCGAGGCGCTGATCGCGCTCGAAGTCAGCGGGCTCGTCAGCGTGCGTGTCGGCGACGGCGTGAAGGTGCGCCAACCCGAGGCGGCCGCCGCGCCGGAGCCGCGGCCCGATACGAAGGTTGCGCCGTTCCCGGTCGTCGAGATCGATCCCGAGCTCGGCATCGCGCTCGACCTCGATACCGAAATCCCGCCGTTCGCGCTGCTGCAGGCGCGCCGGCTGATCGAGCCGGAAGCCGCGTCGCTCGCCGCGAAGCACGGCTCGGACGCGCAGATCGAAGGGATTCACGCGGCGTTCCTGCGCAACCAGGAAGACAACCGCAGCGGCTCGCTCACGCATCCGGGCGACCGGTTGTTCCATATCCGTATCGCGGAAGCGAGCGACAACCCCGCGTATGCGCTGATGATCAAGCAGCTGCTCGCGCACAAGTACGACCTGATGTTCCAGCGGCTGCAGTCGCTGTACATGCCCAACGACATGCCGCACCGCTCGGAGCTCGAACACCGCGCGATCCTCGACGCGATCCGTGCGCGCGACCCGGAGGCCGCGCGCCGTGCGATGGCCGAGCATCTCGACGAGGTGATCCGGATCTTCGGCCGCGCGCTCGACTGAGCGCGGGCGAGCGCAATCAGAAGCGGTCGGCGCGGTAGGGCGTCGGGTCGGTAAACGGCGCTTCGCCGGTCATCATCTCGGCCAGCAGGCGGCCGGAGACGGGGCCGAGCGTGAGCCCGTGATGGTTGTGTCCGAACGAGAACCACAGCCCGCGATGCGCGGGCGCGGGGCCGATCACCGGCCGCATGTCGGGCGTGCACGGCCGGAAGCCGAGCCACGGCTGCGGGTCGAGCCGTTCGCCGAAGCCGAACACCGGGCGCGCGACGCGTTCCGCGCGCTCGAGTTGTACGCCGGTCGGCGGCAGGCCGCGCCGGGCGATCTCGACGCCGGTGGTCAGCCGCAAGCCGCGCCGCATCGGCGCGATCACGTAGCCGTATTCGCGATCGACGATCGGCGCCGACGGCGCGCCGCGTTCGGACGGCGCGTAGTGCATGTGATAGCCGCGCTTCTCGCGCAGCGGAATCTTGTAGCCGAACTTGCCGAACACCGTGTCGGACCACGGGCCGAGCGCGACGACCACGGCCGGCGCGGCGATCTTGCCGTCGTCCGTCGTGACCTGCCAGCCGGGCGACAGCGCGTCGAGGCTCGCCGCATCGCCCGTGAGCAGCGTGCCGCCGCCTTGCACGAAGAGTTGCGCATAGGTTTTGACGAGCGCGGACGGATCGACGACGCTTTTCGGATCGAGCCAGTGCAGCGCGCCGCAGAAGCCGGGCGCGAGGCTCGGTTCCTGCGCGCGCAGCGTCGCGGCATCGAGCGGCGTGATGCCGAGCCCGTGGCGGCGCGCGGTGAGTCCCGCATCGGTGACGGCGCGTTCGAACGCGGCCGGCGTGCGGAACGCTTCCATCCAGCCGCTCGCGCGGATCAGCTCGGTGGCGCCGGCGCGTGCGATCAGCGCGTCGTGCTCGACGATGCAGCGCTCGATCAGCGGCAGCATGTCGCGCGAGGCCGCCGCGTGACGCAGCGGCGCCGATTCCCACCAGAACCTCGCGAGCCACGGCGCGAACGCGGGCAGCGACGTGCTGTGCCAGTAGAGATCGGTGGAGCGGTTCAGCGCGTAGCGCATCAGCGTGAACGGGCTGCGCGGGAACGGATACGGCTCGACCGACGAGCGCTCGATCAGCCCCGCGTTGCCGAAGCTCGTGCCTTCGCCGGGCGCGCCGCGGTCGACGAGGGCGACCTTGCGGCCGCGATCCTGCAGGTGCAGCGCGGCGGAGACGCCGACGATGCCCGCGCCCAGAACGATTACGTCGAAGTCCATGAGGGAAGGCGAAATAGACGGTTAGCGATCAACACTCGAAGTCGGCGACGGCGCTTCGGTCGGGTGCTCGGAATTGCAATCGAATGATCAGCTAGGATACTCGCGAACGCGACGATGCGCGAATCGGGCGCTTGGCCGTGAGGTTGTCGCAACAACCATTCCGGTTGTACGCTAGGCGGCCGGCCGTACGCAGCCGGATACGAAGGCGTCGCGCAAATTGCATTTCTCACTTCCGGAGCGATTCGAGTACCTGGAGAGCGGGCGACTTCGTCGAATTTGCCAACTGGTCACGAGAGCGCTCCATGCCCGAAAACAATATTTCCGAGGCCCGACAACCTGCCGCAATTCCGTGGCATCGATCGCCGCTCGTTCGCAGCGCAGCCGTTTTGGCGGGACTGTTCGTCATCCTGCAGCTCCTCAGGTTTCAGCTGGTGATCAGACTTGTGGTCGGTGCGATTTCGGCAACGATGCTGTATGGGATCTTGCGTGAATGGATCCCCATGCTGCGGCCATTTCGAACATGGCTGATCCGCCGCACGGTCAGAGTCATGCGGAAACTGCGCCCGATCGCGAAACTTCCTCCGGATGTCACCGTGGCTTATGGTCTGGTCGCAATGATGTTGCTGCTTTCCGGAATCCTGTGGATTGGGCTGGATATGCCGCGGATCGGCCGTTTCTCCATACCGGTGTTTCTTCTCCTTGCATACGCGGCTGCTCGACACATCTACCATGTGTTGAGCCTGGTCGCGCGCTGGACGTGGAGCAAGGTATTGGGAAAGGGCGCCTATCTGGCGGTGGCGTCGATCGCGCTTTGGCTCGCGCACTCGGACGCGGAGCGACTGGTCCTGACGCTGACGCATGAAACCGCCGACCACTTTTCCAGCTTCACGGGCCTGTCGGCTTCCGTATTTTTCGCGCTGCGTCTGGTTCAGGCAGCGGGACTTATGCTCGTTGCGTTCTTCGTATTTCAGTTGGTTTTCCTGGTCGGCAGCATGATCATTCAGCATGCTGCAAATCAAGTCAGGATATTCAGCACGCACGGAGCTGAACGGATGACCGTGACCTGGAGAAGGCTCAGGTTCGGGCTAAAAAAAACGGAGCCTGACGGCCGGAAGCGGCTTCGCCAGGTGATTGCCATGCTGGCGCCGTGTGGCATGGTGTTCTGGGCAATAGCGTTGCTGATGGGGCCCACCTATCTCATAGGCAGTATCGAGACCCGGACGCTGTTTTCTCACGTGCTGGTACGGACGACGTATTCGGCGGCAAGCGCGTGCCGTGGGGACAGTCGTGCGGGGTTGTTCGCACGCATCGGTGACGACAGTGTGTCGGAGGCCGTGAAGGACGGGTACGGGTATGTATTCCGGACCGTGCCGTGTAAAGCGAAGTAGGTACCGTTTTCCGCGGGCGCATGAATCCTTGTCGTGTCGCGCATCGTATGACGGATCCGTTTCGTCAGGCGCGGAATCGTGCAGCAACTTTTACTGGCTGTGCATCGATGCGTATTGGAAACCGGCCCGGTGCGCCTCTGCGAAACTGCATGTGCTTGATGCGCACGGTCGTCCTATCCGCTGATCAATCTGCGGAAGCCGAATTCAGATCGGCGTTGCGCTTCGCTTTCACCGCCATCACCAGGCTCAACGCTGATTCAACATACTTTCCGACGGTTATTTGGCGGGAGTATCCCACTGGTTCGGGTTGCGAATTTTTACCTAAGATGGAAGCAATCATGTGCGTGACACGGTACCTGCGCACGCACACGGCAGGCAGGAGGCAGGGCCGGGAACGACTGCAACCGATGTTTCCATCATGGATGCGAGTGTGTGCGCGACGGCCGCGAAGCATGCGGCCGCATCGACGCCAGCGGGTGCGGCGGCAATCGCCGCGCGGACGGCGTGCGGCCGGTCGGGCCGAGTCGCGTCGTTGCGTCACGCATTCATCGCAATCGTTTGCGTTCTGAGCGTTGTCCCTTCCGTCCTCGCCGGATCGCTTGCCGACAGGGGCGACCCGGTCGACACGATGCACGTCGCAGCCACCGCGACGCCCGCCGGCCCGACGGGTCCCGCCTTTTCGTCACACGACTCCAACGTACGCCAGGTCGTGCTCGGCATCGTCAGTTTCACGCGCTGGCCGACGACGCCCGTGCGCCTGCATCTGTGCGTGACGGGCAGGCCCGACTACGCGGGCGACCTCACCGACACGATGCAGGCCGGCTCGACCGTGCTCGACGTGCAGCGCGTCCGCTTCGACGATCCCTCGCTCGGCATCGCCTGCGACGTCGTGTATCTCGGCGCGCTCGGCAACGACGAGCGAATGCGGGTGAGAACCGCGCTCGCCGGCCGTCCGGTGCTGACCATCGCCGAACACGATCCGTCGTGCACCGCGGGCAGCATGTTCTGTCTGACGGTCGAAGGCGAGCACGTGACGTTCGACATCAATCTCGACGCCGTCGCGCGCAGTGGCGTGCGCGTGCATCCGAACGTGCTCAACCTCGCGCGGCGGACGCTGACGCCATGACACGTTCCGCGCCCCCCATCGCGTCCTCACGCGTGCCGCGCCCGACGCTGCAAAGCGTGTTGCGCCGCGCGCACCTGCGCCTGGCGTTCGTCGCGGTGACGATGGCCGCCGTGTCGCTGATCGTCGTCGCCGTGATCGCGTTGCGTGCGTATGCCGGCAACAACCTCAACCTGCTGGCCCGCTCGCTCGGTTACACGGTCGAGGCGGCGCTCGTGTTCGGCGACCGTGCCGCGGCGAGCGAAGCGATCGCGACGATCGCCAGCGATGAGGACGTCGCGCAGGTGGTGGTCACGGACAACAAGGGGCAGTTGTTCGCGACCTGGAAGCTGCCTGCCGGCGGCCGGATCGCCGGGCTCGAGCGCGTCGTCGCCGCTCTCGCGTTGCCGGGCGCCGTGACCGTTCCGGTGATGCACGACGGCATCGTCGTCGGTCAGGTGATCGTGCGTGGCCGCGGGCATCAGTTCTTCGGATTCCTGCTCGGCGGCATCGGCGGCATTCTCGGCTGTCTCGTCGTCAGCGTGTTCGGCGCTTACATCAGCTCGAAGCGTCTGCTGCGCAATATCGTCGCGCCGCTGCGCGCGCTTGCCGCCGTCGCGCACGCCGTGCGGCGCGAGCGTGCATTCGCGCGTCGTGTCGAGCCGGTGGCGATCGCCGAACTGAACCAGCTCGGCGACGACTTCAATGCGCTGCTCGATGAACTCGAGGAATGGCAGAACACGCTGCGCGACGAGAACGCGTCGCTCGAATACAAGGCGACGCACGATGCGCTCACCGGTTTGCCCAACCGCGTGCAGTTCGAGTCGCGTCTGTCGCTTGCACTCTGCGACGCCGTGTTGACGGGACAGCGGGTCGCCATCCTGTATCTCGACTGCGACCGCTTCAAGGAAATCAACGACTGCCTTGGCCACGATGCCGGCGATGCGGTGCTGGTCGGCGTCGCGGCACGGTTGCGCGCGCAGGTGCGCGAAACCGATCTCGTCGCTCGCCTGGGCGGCGATGAATTCGCGGTGATGCTGACGGGTGTGCGCGACACGGACAGCGTGTGCCTGATCGCCGACCAGATTTTGTCCGGCATGGTGTCGTCGATCGAGTTGCCCGACGGACGCATGGTGGCCACCATGATGAGTGCCGGCGTTGCGCTGTATCCCGACCATGCGTCCGACGCGAGCGGCTTGCTGCGCGCGGCGGATGCCGCGATGTACCGCGCCAAGCGTGCGCGGCCGGGGTCGTGGCAGTTGTCGGAAGGCGTAGCCGGGCCGGTTTGACGTCGATCGTTTCGCGCTGCGGGCGAGGCCGCGGCGGCGGGATAAGAAGCGCACGCGATGCGGGCGCATGCGAAGCAAGGGGACTGTGATGAAAAACGCGTTATCTGTGAGCATGGGGAGGATGTGCGTCGCGAGCGCGGTGCTGCTGTGCCTGCTGCTCGGCGGGTGCAAGACGCCGCCGCTTCATCGTGGGCTCACGCAGACGCAAGTCACGGCGCTGAAGTCGGCCGGGTTTCAGGAGACCGAGCAGGGGTTCGAGTTCGGGTCGACGGGGCCGATTTTGTTTGACTTTGATCGGTACAACCTCAAGCCGGTCGTCAGGCGGATCGTCGAGCGGATCGGGAGGACGTTGAGGTCGGCCGGGATCAACGGTGTGCGGGTTTATGGGTACTCGGACGAGGAAGGGGAGACGGCTTACGATCTCGAGTTGTCCCGGCGGCGGGCGGAGGTGGTGGCGATCGAGCTGGTGGATGTGGGGCTGGACGGCAAGCAGATCGCGGTGGTCGGGAAGGGGAAGAGCGATCCGGTGGGGGATAACCGGACACCCGCCGGGCGGGCGCAGAACCGGAGGGCGGCGATTGTGGTGTCGCCGCGGTGAGGGGAGCGCATGCGTTGGGCTGTAACAGTTTGCCACCATTGCCATGCAGAAGCCCGAACGTCCATTCGCGAGCGGCGAACCTTGATGATCACGGCAACCGGGCCGGATCTGCGGCACGAAACGGACACGCGTGACTGGAAGTTTCCCGGAAAATCTGAAACGAAGTTTTCAACTGCCTGAATAAAATCGTTCCGCCTTTTTTGAACGCTGCATGGCCAAGCGGCGAGTGCAGCGGCTACCGGAACGTGTATGGCCCTGGAACCCAACGACCTGCTTCGGCATTTCGAACGTGAGCTTGCGCTGCTGCGCCGTTCGATGCAGACGTTCGCGCAGCGCTTTCCCAAGATCGCCGCGCGCCTTGCGATCACTGGCGAGCATTCGGACGACCCGCACGTCGAACGCTTGTTGCAGTCGTTCGCGTTGCTGGCGGCGTCTCACGACATCCGTCTCGAGGATGACGTGCCTGCGTTTTCACACAGCCTTCTCGAATCGCTGCACGGCACGTTCCTGCGCCCGTTTCCTTCCTGCGCGATTGCGCAATTTCGTGGCGGCCAGACCGACAAGCAGACCGCACCTCGCGTCATCCCCCGCGGTGACCGATTGATCGCGCCGGCCGGCCGCGAAGTATTTCGGATGACAGATGACGTCACGATCGTGCCGTTGACCGTCGCGGCCGTGCGTTACACGACGTCGGCGATCGCACCGCGAGACGCGGCGTTGCCCGCCGAAACGTCCGGCTTCCTGAGCATCACGTTCGAGCTGACTGCATCGGAAGCCACGTTTGCGATCGTGCCGGACAGGCTGCGCCTGCACTTCACCGGTGCGCGCGAGGTTGTCGCTGCACTCGCGGACGCCGCGCTGCTGCTTGCCGTACGAAGTTTCGCCGAAGTGGGCGAGTCCGGTCGCTGGAAGCGCCTGCCGGGCGTGGCGATCACGGCCGTCGGCGTCGAGCCGGCCGATGCGCTGCTCGCCCCGCCGCCCGACGACGCCCTCGGGCCGTTTCACCTGCTGATGACGTACTGCGCCGCTCCGGAGCGTTTCGACTTTGTCGACGTCGACATGAGGCTGCTCAAGCGTGCCGCCGGCGACGGTCGTCGCGTCGCGCTGCATCTCGCGATCGCCGGCGTGCATCGGGACTCGCATCGCGCCCAGCGTCTGGCCGCCGCGACGGCGGACCATGTGCGCTTGTTCTGTACGCCCGTGATCAACCTGTTCCCGGACGATGCTGCGCCGATCGAGACGCGTGCCGGTTGCGCGTATTACCCGGTGAAGGCGCTGGCTCAGGCCGGTACGCCGCGCACGGACATCTGGTCGATCGACTCCGTGCGTGAGATTTCCGACGCGGGGACATCGGCACTGGCGCCATTCCATTCCCTGCGGCACGGCATGGACGGCCGTCCCGGGTTGTTCTGGACTGTATTGCGCGACGAGGCGAGGCGGGCACCGAAGCGGAAGCCTGTCGACCCCGACGCCAAACAGGCGGACAAAGCGCCGACACCGACGCCTGCCCCGGACGAGACGCCAGAGCCGCTCCACGGCGTCGAACTCCAGCTCACCGACCGGGACGGCCAACCTGCCGATCCGGGCAAGCGCAATCTGGCGATCCGGCTTTCCTGTACCCAGGGTGACCTGTCCGGGATGCAGGCGTGCGAACTGACGCCGGCGGAAGGCGACCCGGTGGGAACGATCATGTTGCTGAACCGGCCGACCCGGTGCCGGGCGCGGGCTTTCCGCCACGGGGAACTGTGGGATCTGCTGTCGCTTCTCGTGCCACAGGCGATCCGGCTGGACAAAGGCGGCCTGGCTCAGCTCAGGCGGCTTTGCGCACGCTGGGCGGAGGATTCGGTCGATGCCGGACGGCGCTTCGATGCGCTCGTCTCGTTGTCGACCGCGCGCGTGCGGTGCTGGCTGCCCGGCAAGCCGGCCTCGGCGTTCGTGCAAGGGCTGGAAGTGCGGCTGGTCGTGGACGAGCAGCGCTTCGCCGGGTTCAGCCTGGGCGGGTTCGCGCACGTGATGGACCGGTTTTTCGCGCCGTACGTTCCGGTTAACAGCTTCGTGCAGATCGTGCTGTTTTCAGCCCATACCGGTGCGGTGCTTCGGCGTGGGCAACCTTGTCCCGGCACCCAGCCTTTGATCTAGTTCCCGATTATTGGGGCGATAACGAAAACGTTTGCGAAGGCGTCTTTCGCGCCCCCGGGTTTTGACCTACATTATCGAGGCTTCGGCCCGGCGAACCGGCCGACAGAACCTGAGAACACAAGCAAGGAACAAGAATGAGTTTCGCTCCGAACGGGGGTATTCCCAACGGTTTGGGCGGCAGTGCGCTCGGCTCCCTGAGCGCGCTCGGCGGCCTCGCAGGTCCGATCGCATCGAGTGTTGCCGGAAGCGTCGGCCCGCTCGCCGGCCTGGCCGGGCACGTCGACACCGTCCAGCGCGCGATGCAACTCGCGCAAACCGGTTTCTCGCTGATGGACAAGACGCCCGGCGCGATTGCCGAGGTGATCAACGGCGCCGCCAACCCCGCGCGCCTGACCCAGCTCAATCGCTACGTGACGCTCGATACGCCGCTCGGCCCGGACGTGCTGCTGGTCAGCGCGGCCGTCGTCGACGAGTACGTGAACCGGTTGCCGGAGATTCACCTCGACCTGCTGTCGCATCGCCACGACCTTCGCCCGGACGACCTGATCGGCCAGCAGGTCAAGATCCGCTTCGACCAGCAGGCGCGCCTGTCGACGCTCGAACGCTTCGTCGCAACCGGCACCGGCGATACCGACCGCTACTTCGACGGCTACGTCGCATCGTTCGACCGCGCCGGCAATCCCGGGAACGTCACGCAGTATCACCTGACGGCCGTGCCGTGGTTCTGGTTCCTGACGCGCTCCACCGACTGCCGGATCTTCCAGAACAAGACCGCGCAGGACATCCTCACCGAGATTTTCCAGGAGCACGGGTTTTCCGATTTCGTGTTCGATATCCGGACGAGCCAGAAGCCGCTCGAGTACGTCGTGATGTATCAGGAGACTTACTACAACTTTTGCGCGCGGCTGATGGAGCAGGAGGGGCTGGTCTGGACGCACCGCTACGAGAAGGACAAGCATTTCCTCGTGATCGGCGACACGAACCTGCTGTTCCGTCCGATCGACGGGCTGGCCACCGTGCCGTTCGCCGCGACCGAGGCGAGTGAGGACAGCGGTATCGACCAGTTGCACGAGGGCCGGCGCTTCGGGGTCGGCAAGGTCACGTTTCGCGACTTCAATTACCAGAATCCGTCGTCGCCGCTGATGCTGGTCGAGGCCGAGCCGCAGAACCTCAAGCATGCGCGGCTCGACGCGACCGAGCGGTTCGAGCACCAGTCGCTGTACGACCACGGCGACGACGGCAACCGCTATGCGCGTTTCGCGATGGAGGCCGAAGAGGCGCAGGCCCATCGCTATACCGGCGGCGGCTATGCGTGGCGCATGACGACGGCCGGCGCCGTCACGGTGGCGAATCATCCCGTCCTCGAGAACAACCAGGAATACGTGATCCTGCACGTGCGTCATGAAGCGGTGAACGACTACACGCAGCACAGCGCGAAGCTGCCGTACCGCAATTCGTTCGCGCTGCTGCCGAAGAAGATTCCGTACCGTGCGCCGCGCGCGACGCCGAAGCCGGTGATTCACGGCACGCAGTCGGCGATCGTCGTCGGGCCGAAGGGCGAGGAGATCTATACCAACGGCAGCGCCGTGAAAGTGCACTTTCCGTGGGACCGGCGCGGCAAGAAGGACGGCTCCGATTCGATGTGGGTGCGCGTGTCGCAACCGTGGGCCGGCGACGGCTGGGGCGCGGCCGCGATTCCGCGGATCAAGCAGGAAGTGCTGGTCGCGTTCAACCAGGGCGATCCCGACAACCCGGTGATCGTCGGGCGCGTGTTCAACGGCGAGCAAGGTAATCCGTACCACGGCGCGGCTGGCCAGACGATGGGGATCAAGAGCCAGACGCACAAGGGGCAGGGGTCGAACGAAATCCGCATGACCGATACGAACGGCATGCAGGAGTTCTTCATGCACGCGCAGAAGGACATGAACACCGTCGTCGAGAACAACGAGACGCACAAGGTGCTGGGCCCGATGCGTACCGTGCTGGTGGCGACGGGTAGCGAAGAGAAGCAGATTCCGCAGGGCAACCTGACCGAGACGATCGCCGAGAAGCGCAGCACGACCGCGACCACCGTCGAGGTGACGACGCCGGCCAAGGACGGCGGCGGCGGCACGCAGATGTACGTGGCCGAGCGCGGCATCCTGCTGAAGGTGCAGGACAGCTCGATCTCGCTCGCGCCGGAAGGCATCCGCCTCGAACACAAGGGTTCCGTGATCCTGATGACCGACGACGGCGTGATGGTCAACGGCAAGCGCATCGACCTCAACAAATAACTCGAACGACACCAGCCATGCACTACGCAATCCACGAAGGCACCTTCGAACTGCCGGACGCGGCGCTCGACCGCACCGTCAACATCCTGATGATGAACGTCGGCCCCGGCGGCCTCAACCTCGTGATCGCCCGCGGGCGGTTTCGCGACGGCGAGAATCTCGACGCATTCGTCGCGCGCGAATGGGAAGTGGCGTCGCGCGATGCGCGGATGCTCACCGAGAAGGCGCGCCGGCCGATCGTGGTCGGCGGGCGCGCGGGCATCCAGATCGATTCCACGCACGAACGGGACGGCCGGCTCTGGCATCAGATGCAGACCATGTTCCCATCGGACGACGCCGGCCGCGTGCTCGTGATGACGCTGACCAGCGCGGCGCCGCTGACCGACGAACAGCAGGCGATCGCCGACCGCATGCTTGCCAGTTTCCAGCCGCGCGCGGCTCGGCCGACCCTGCTCGGGCCGGGTGACGCGTCGTGAGCGCGGAACACTTCGCCGCCGCCCGCTTCGAAGACCCGATCCAGCACACGTCGTTCTGGGGCGAGCTTGCCGGCACGGTCGGGTCGGTGATCGGCGGTGCCGTCGTCGGCGCGTTGGTGGCCGAGGCGATGGAGGGGCTGGTGTTCGTCGGCCTCGCCGCGCTCGAAATCGGCACGGCCGGGCTGGCGACGCCGCTCGTGATTGCGATCGGCGTGGGCGTCGCGGTGGGATCCGGCGCGCTGATGGAAGCGAGCGGCATGAACGAAGCCATCGACGACGGCGCGAAGGCGCTGGCCGATTCGATCGCGCCGCCCGAGATCAAGGGCAAGATCGCGAGCGGCTCCGGCAACGTGTACGTCAACGACAAGCCGGCGGCGCGGGCCGCGCAGCCGGGGGATCTCGACACCGTTGCGTGCACGGATCATCCTGGGCCGCAGATGATTGCCGATGGGTCGGGGAGCGTTTATATCAACGATCAGCCGGCCGCGCGCGTCGGCGACAAGACGACTTGCGACGGGACGATCGCCGAAGGCTCCGATAACGTTTTCATCGGCGGCGGCACGCAGCGCGTGCGGGACGTCAAGTCGGCGACGCGGCTCGGCTGGCTCGGCGCCGCGCTGGGGATTGCGCTGGCGGTTTGCGGCCGCGGCAAGATGAGCTGGGGGCAGTTCCTGAAGAGCAAGGTGCCGTGTATCGCGATGAATTTCGCGGCGAGTGCGTTCGGGACGTGGCTCGGCAGTCTGGCGAGACCTTCGGCCGGCCATCCGGTGAACGTCATCACCGGCGGCAAGGTTCTCGACGGCACGGACGACACCGACTTCGCTTTGCCCGGGCCGCTGCCGATCGTGTGGCGGCGTTTTTACAGCAGCCATGACGATCGTGCGGACAGCCTGTTCGGCACCGGCTGGAGCGTGCCGATCAGCGTCGAGCTGCGGATTGCGCGCGAGCACGGCGAGGTCACGTCGATCACGTATTGGGATGAGCAGGGGCGCGATATCGAATTTCCGGCCGTGCCGCCGGGTGAGAGTCATTTCAGCGTGCCTGAAGGCATCTATCTGATCTGTACCGCCGGCGGTCACTATGTGGTCGAAACGGTCGACGGTCTGTATCGCGATTTCGGCCGTGCGCGCAGCGATGCGGACAGCGAGACGCTCAAGCTGTGGCGTCTCGAGGATCGCAACGGCAACTGGATCGAGGTGGAGCAGGAAGCGGCCGATGACGTCGTGCGGCCCGGGCTGCTGCGTGATAGCGCGGGTCGTTTGTTGACGCTTGTCTACGATTCGTCGCACCCCCGACGCATCGCCGCGATCGAGCTGACGCGTGGTGTGGACGGCGAACGCCCCGATACGCTCGTGTGTTACACGTACAACGACGCCGGCGAACTGGTGGCCGTGACCGATCGCAGCGGCCACGTCGGGCGACGGTTCGGCTACGAGCGCGGACTGATGGTGCAGCACACGTTGCGCGGCGGCTTGACGTGCTTTTATGCGTGGCAGGGCGTCGGCCGCGACGCGCGTGTCGTGCGCCACTGGACCGACGACGGCGAAGCGTACACGTTCGATGCGGATCTCGTTCAGCGTTCGGTGACGATCGCCGACCAGATCGGGCGCGTCACGCAATGGACGTGGAACGAGGATCGGCAACCGACGAGTCATACCGACGCCGAAGGCCATGTGTGGCGGCTCGAGTGGAACGCGATGCGGCAATTGGTCAGTACGACCGATCCGGCCGGGAATACGACGCGCTTCGAATATGACGAGCGCGGGCGGCAGACGCAGCGTATCGATGCGCTCGGCCAGGTCGAGCGGACCGAGTGGAACGGGCACTACGATCTGCCCGTCGCTGAAACCGATCCGGCCAATGCGCGCTGGATCTATCGCTACGACGATCGCGGCAACCTGACGATGACGCGCGACCCTGCGGGTTTCGCGACCGAGTATTACCGGGACGATCGCGGGCTCGTTCATACGATTCGCGATGCGCGTGGCGGGTACAAGTTCCTCGAATGGAATGGTCGGGCGCAGTTGACGTCGTATACCGATTGTTCCGGCAAGGTCACGCGGTTCGCGTATGACGCACGTGGTGCGCTCGCGCGGGTGACGGACGCGGCCGGGCAGGCCACCGTGTATGAAACGGATGCGATGGGGCGCGTTACCGGGATCGGGACGGCTGACGGTGCGCGTCAGACGTTTCGATACGATGCGGCGGGGCGGCTCGTCGAGGTCGTTGATGCGAATCAGCGTCGGACGCGGTATGAACTCGATCCGCGTGGGTTGCTGTTGTCTCGCACGGATGCGGCGGATCGCGTGGTGCGGTTCGGTTACGACGATGCTTTCAGGCTTGCGAGCCTCACCAACGAAAATCGCGAGACATACCGTTTTCAGTATGAGCGGCGCGATCTGGTTTCCGCGCAGATCGGGCTCGATGGCCACAAGCGTACCTACGAGTACGACGTGTGCGGCCAGGGCACGATTGTCCGCGATGGACAGATCGAGACGCGATACGAGCGCGATGCGATCGGGCAGTTGACGGCGAAGCAAGCTCCGCATGAGCGTTGTGAATACCTGTATGACAAGGCCGGTCGAATCACATCGGCGGAGTTGTACGCGCTTGCCGCGCGTGGGCCGTCGCTGAAGAACCGGGTCAGCCTGAAATACGACGCGCGCGGTGAGGTCGTCGAGGAGTACACGCCGACTGGCTGGCTCGCGCACACTTACGATGAGCTTGGCAATCGCGTCAGCACGACGATTTCCGGCGAACGAACGATCGATTGGCTGCATTACGGGTCGGGGCATGTGCACCAGATTCGTTTCGATGGCGCCACGGTGGCCGATATCGAGCGGGATGACCTGCATCGCGAGATTCTACGAACGCAGGGCAAGCTGACGAGTCATTTCGGGTACGACGCGGTGGGGCGTCGGGCGCGGCACGCTGCGCAGCGAGGTACGGTGGGCGGCGAGTTGCTTGCGAAGCAGTGGCAATACGATGCAGCAGGCGACGTGATCCAGAAGCGCGATCAGCGCTACGGCACCACGAACTATCGGTATGACCCGACGGGGCGTATCGAGCAGGCCGTGGGGCCGGGATTGCCGTCGGAAGTGTTTCGCTGGGATGCGGCGGCCAACCTGGTGTCGAGCGATCACCCGGGCGGCTTTGTCGAGCACAACCGGCTCAAGATGTTCGAGGACAAGCGCTTCGAGTACGACTCGTATGGGCGGCTGGTTCGCAAGCTGAGCGGGCACGGGCCGGCCAAAGAGCTGATTCTTGAATACGACGATTGGAACCAGTTGAAGTCGGTCGTGACGAAGGACCGGCTCGGCATCGCGACGACGCACTTCGAATACGACGCGTTCGGGCGGCGGATCCGGAAGCTCAACGGCAGTTACGCGAGTACGGATTTCCTGTGGGACGGCATGCGGTTGGTGCAGGAGACGTATCACGATCGTCGTGGTGAGGAAGCGCTGACGTATTTGTACGAGTCCAATAGTTACGTGCCGCTTGCTCGGATCGATCAAGGGAAGGCGGCGGCTAATGATGCGGATGCACGGGATGCCGTCTACTACTTCCACAACGACGTTTCGGGGCTGCCGGAGGAACTGACTGACGCGGATGGCGAGCTGGTCTGGCAGGCACGCTACAAGGTGTGGGGCAATGCGGTGCAGGAGGAGTGGATTGCGCGGGTGCCGCAGCGGCCGACAGCCACGTGGGGCGAAGTGTCTGTGGTCGCGCCGACGCCGACACACGTACCGCGACCACAGAACCTGCGCTTCCAGGGGCAGTATCTGGATCGCGAGACCGGGTTGCACTACAACACTTTCCGGTTCTACGATCCGGACATCGGGCGATTCATTAATCCGGATCCGATTGGGGTGGTAGGAGGGGCTAACCTTTACCAATACGCCCCCAACCCTATAACCTGGATTGACCCCTGGGGGCTATCGTGCTCCAGTGACGCGAAGGAACTTGCACAAAATCTTGGAAACAGACCTAGCGCTGACTACCGGGCGCACCATATCGTAATGTCGAATTCGACTGATCCGAGAATGGTGGCGTTGCGAACCAAGATGGATAATCTCGGGATACCAATCAATGCGGGTGAAAATGGTGCTTGGCTGCCTAAAGACACTGGCTCGCGCCTAGCCGGCGACTTATCGACCGCCCATGCTGGGGAAGGTGTTCACAGTAACGCATACAAACAATACGTTTTTGATCATTTGGATAATGCAAATACGGTCCCCGATTTTCATGCTGGATTGGATAAAATAAGGACCGACCTTGAGAGCGGGAAGACTTTCCCCAGGAAAAGATAGGTGAGAAATGAAGAAAGACGATCTTGTTAAGCTGCTGCATGAAAGTGATGGAGCTTATTCAAAGTTTTTGAAGCACGCGAAAGAGAACACTAAATCAGAAGGGTGGGGAACTGGTGTCGGTGCCCCATTTTCTCTCGAGCCCTATCGTACTGAGATACTTGGAGTGAAGCCCGGCCGTATGTTGAAAGGCAAATCGGAGCCCGGACCCCGACGGTATTGTTATTCGTACGATGATCAAGGGCGAGTAATACATATGGTTGCGTATGGTAAATTGGGCGGTCCACCCGGAAACCAGGATTGGATGCGTTCCGATGATTTTTATCAATATTCAGAAAATTCTGCAACTCGGTACGTATATGGAAATACATTTAAAGAGAATCCCGATTCACAGGTGACTCGAGTTGTGCGATTGAACTATGTAAAGGGAAAGGTCTCTAGTGTATTTCAGCTTGAAAAACGAAATCTTGAGTATACGGAGACGAATTATTCATATGATGCTGATGGGAGTATTGTCGGGATAGTGGTTAAATGGCCGGAGGGGCGTTTTCCTGATCGAGTGTTATCGGTGGAGGGCGGCGGCGGTGATGTGAAGATTTTTGAAATTCGTGGCGAAAGAAAGATTCCCGTTTATCCGGAGCCTTAACGCGATCGGTGGTTGGGTTAACTTAAATAGAAGAAGCAGCGGTTTTCGTGCGGCAATTTGTCCCTCGCTCCCGCTGGAGGGAAGTTTCGAGAAAAGGGTGCCGGAGATATGCAATAAGAGCGAAACGGGGCGGTAGTCGATGATCCATATGGGTGCCGATGGCCGCGCTGGATCCTGCATGCCCCTAGTGAGAGGTCGGGCGATGAATAGGGATGAATTGATCGTACTGGTCGGAAGAATGAGAGAGTCAAATTATGCCTCCGACGAGGAGGCTGAAAATGACATTGAAATTTTGAATGCGAATGTGATTGATCCGAGTGCAATGGATTATATATTTCAGAAAAAGTGCGAGGATATGCCGCTGGAGGAAATTGTGGAGAAAATGCTTTCGTATAAACCGATGCAATTGTAAGTTGTGTTAAGAGCGGGGCGCGCGGAGGGCGATTCGTCCAATAACCAAGGGTGGTGTTTGAGTGTGACTCTTCTCGAATACGCGGACTTTTGTCGATCTGGCTGAAGGGGTTTGTGTTGATATTTGTGATTTATAGTCGAATAAAATGAATTCCATATGAGCTTGTGGGTAAAAGAGGTGTAACGGTTGGGGGGGCTCGTGCGAATTTATAATTCTCTGTTGGGGCTAACCGAAAATATCCAGTCGTTGCCAGAAAAAGACTGGATTTACGCAAATGTTGATTCCTGGCGGAGTGACCCAGAGCGGGCGAGGTTTTTCTACATCCCGTGGGATTACATTCAAGATCTGGATGATGATGAAATTTATGTGGACGACGAGGGCATGGAGATGCCGAAGTCAGTTGAGAAGTATAACTTGAGATGTTGGATGTTGGTGAATCAGCTGAGCCATATTTTAAAAAACAAGATCGATGAAAATGATAATGTCAGGTGGTTTATTGATGAGATAAATTATTATCGTGAAAATGATGAATTTAGGACTTAAATTTTAACATCGAGAAATTTGCAATACTGCTTGATTATTCGGTTCGAGCAGTCATATGACATTCTTTCGCGTTGATCGGTCGCGAGCGAAAATAGATTAAAATGGATGGCTGATCAGGTAGTCTCGGTAAGTTGGTTTCAATGCTTGTATTGCCGGGGCGACGAGGCTTGTGTATACCATTTACTGGTTCATGGCACGCGATCCGACTGGGTCGTGCGGCGGTCGAATTTTATCGCTATGCCATGAATCCACGTATGTGGACCACTACATTTGGTTGCGCGCTTCACCAAACTGCGATGACTCTCTACACGCTCGACGGGCAATGAGATTATGGGGGCACTATTTAAAGAGGGAGTGCTGCAAGTGGGATTGGTAAGGCTTATGGTCCATCTATTTCTAGGCCAATAAATATAAATGATTTCTAAGCGTGGTCGTTGCTTGAGCGTTGTTCTTCTGGAAGATATTGATTTTCTTGGTCTGGTTGAAAAAATCGAAAATGCATTTGGTGCGCGTCTTTCGGTGAAGGATAAAAAGGGGCGTTGTATCGCAGATTGGGATGGCGATGATTTTTCTATCGAGGTCGTTGATCGGGTTGATCGACTTGCTGATTTTTTGTCTGATGGAAATCACATTGTTGATGTTTTTATCGAGTCGGATGAGAATTTCAATGAAAAATTTGAGGGTAAAATAAAATCCATCTTCAAAAATGGTGGGGTTGCGTGGGGTCGTGCGGTATGGTCGCAAGTTAGTCGAGATGAAAGTTTGCGAGAGATATATCCTGATTCGGATTGATTTTCAATTGCGAGTGTTGACGGGGTTTTCTATTGCGACGTCATTCATTGCCGATTTTTGAGAAGCAGATGAGGCTGTCGCACAATAGCGCTCCGTTGTCCGGTTGTGGGATTTCGCTCGATGATGGCAAGCGTGGACACCCGTGTGACAAGGCTGGCCGAATCACATCGGCCGTGTTGTACGCGTTTCACGTGTTGAAACATTGAGGTGTGTAGATGGACGTTGAACTGAAAAAGAAGTTTGAGAAGAGATTGCAAGAGGTTCTCAAGGGAAATATAAATGAGATCGGCGTCAAGGTGTCGAGAGGTGAAATTATTGTCGACCGCGAAGGGGCGGGTAGTGGGCGAATCGGATTCAGGTTTCTAAGAAATGCAAACGGGTATATTCTTTCTGCTGCTGCTGATTCTCCTCGTCTTCAGGATTTCTATGTAGGCAGTAATCCTCCATACAAGTCAAAGATTCCGACGGGGTTGGTTCTGGCGATGAATACATCTATGGAAGCGGTAAAATCATTTTCGCCGAGTGTCGGCGGGGTGGTTGATTTGCCGCGGAATGAGGTGGAGATGGAATCGACGTGTCGATGGATATGTGAAAAAGTGGTGGGTATT
The DNA here is from genome assembly GCF_003853805.1 of Burkholderia sp. Bp8994. Taxonomy (NCBI): domain Bacteria; kingdom Pseudomonadati; phylum Pseudomonadota; class Betaproteobacteria; order Burkholderiales; family Burkholderiaceae; genus Burkholderia; species Burkholderia sp. Bp8994. The sequence continues at coordinate 106,474 of NZ_QTQH01000021.1, read as the reverse complement.
TACTTGCCGAGAGTGGTAAATGCGGTGGAGGTTAATTCGGGGTTGATTAAGGATGTAATGGACAACCCGAACTACTACTCGTACCCATTTTTGACTATCGTTTTCGCGGCGAAGAAGAATGGTGTCGGTCAAGATGGACTGGATGTCGAGTATTTGCTGGGTAAAAATGTGTCCGGGAATAAGTCGTTTGATCGAAGTATTTTGAAGGCTTATCTTTAAAGGTGGCGATTTGCTTGGGGTCGCCTTGGTGTCAAAAAATAAAAATTACGCAGAATTTCCGCTTGACTCTTGTGGGGTGTTCGATGAATTAAAATTTTCTTCGGATGTATCACGTCCGCGAACAGTGTATTTGCGAGTTGACCTTTGAGGTGGGAAGAAAGATAAACTGCTCTTGCTGCAGTAGGTGTAGATGATGAACTGATCTGGCAGCCTCAGCGCATTCTGGAGGGATATCAGTCAATTATGGGAAAATTGAATGTTATTGTCGAGAAGATGAAGGCGGATTGGTCTGTGGCGAGAAGGGCTTTTCATTTTGGAAGGGAATGTCATTTTTTTCTGAGATCTGATTTTGCTGATTCGGTTGCGCTTGATTCGACGATTCGGGGTATTCCGGACTCCGCGTCCGAGCTCGCGAAATTTTGGAAAATATCCGAGCGGGCAGATTTATTCAAAGATGTTGGGTACGGGCAGTGGGGCGTTCAGGTATTGTCGCCTCAAGAGGCCATCGATGAAACTGCGAGGCAAAGGGGAAGAAGGGCGCGAGAGTTTCTGAATGGTGATGTTGTTTTTGCTCGTTTTTACGGGGATTCAGAATTATTGTTGATGGATCCTGCTGGTGCGGTTTGCGTTGCTTTGCCTTTGGATAGTCGATGTGACTGGCCGAAGGTCGCGGATTCGTTTGCGGATTTTTTGGAAAAATTGATAGATTCTCAGGGAGCGAAATATTGGGAGCCACCGGAGAAAAGTCGCTAGTCTAGGAGTGGCGATCCGGCATGTTTGGCAGTTCGAGGGGATTGTGAGGCGGCAGTCGGGGAGTAGTGCAATCGATCCGGTTGGGAACGCGACGCACTTCGAGCATGGTTCGTATGGGTCACTCGTTCGTAAGGTGAGTGAGCATGGGGCCTGCCAATGAGCTGGATCTCGAATACAACATTCGAAACCAGCTTAACACCGGCGTGACGAAGGACTATCTTGCCGTCAGACAACGCACTTCGAATTTGCGGCGTGAACTTGGGATGCGACAACGCGTTCCAGGTCCCGAGACGGGCGTTGTGACCGCACCCGCATGGAACGAAACGCAGCCAGGGAATCGACTAACCATGCATCGGGGCGCAAAACGTGCGTTTCCAGGGACAATATTTGTATGGTGAGACCGGGGCTGCACTACACACTTTCCGATTGTGTAGCTCGGACATCGGCTATTTCATCAATCTGGTTCCGTCACGTCTGCATGACCAACGACGTCAACTGCGCCGCCCGCGTCACTTCCGTCTTCGCATAGATCGACTTGATCTGCGAGCGGATCGTGCCGATCGACACGCCGCGCAGCTCGGCGCATTCCTGCGGCGAGCGTCCGTCGCAGCACAGCAGCACCGCGAGATCGGCTTCGGCCGACGACAGTCCGTAGAACACGCGCAGCCGCTGCGCGCGTGCCGCCGGCGAACGCAGGTCGGCTGCCGTCATCAATGTCGCGACGCCGGGCCGCTCGCGCACGAGGCGTGACTGTTCGGGCACCGGTATCAGCGCAAGCGGTAGCGGTTCGCCCGTCGCACGGCGCAGCAACAGCCCACCGCGCGCGAACGCGTGCCGCCATTGCGCATCGTCGACGCAGCCTTCCGGTGCGAAGCGCCCGTTCGCGATCCGCAGCGCAGGTTCCGCCGCGATCAGTTGATCGGCTGCGCGATTCGTATAGCGGAGTTCGCGTTGCGCGCCGAGCAAGAACACCGGCACCGGAAGCGCATCGAGCGCCGATTCCGCGGCGGCCACGCGTGCTTCGAGTTCGCCGATGCGTGCCTCGATCCGCAACGCGCGGCTGATGTGTGCGCCCATGCTTTCGATCGCGACGCGCTGTGCGTCCGACAGGCCCTGCGATTCGGGGCCGCTCTGTACGCTGAGGAATGCGCCGGTGTGCTCACCGCGATGGATATACAGGCCGGCGATGCTGCCGATCCCGTATGGTTTCAGGAATTCCTGGTAGAACACGCAGTGGTCGCGCTGTGGGCGGGACAGTTGCTTGGCGTCCTCGAACCAGCGACCAGTCGGCCAGTTGCCGGCGATCGGTACGACCGGGTCATACAGATAGAACTCGGTGTTGTATGCGCGGCGGCAATCGGCAACCCACGGCTCGTCGTCGCCCGCAGCCCGGTCGATGACCGGCACTCCCGCCGCGTCGTCGAACGACAGCAGCGTGGCCATACGCACGCCTACCGACGATCGCAAGCCGTCGAGTACGACTTCCCATCTCTGATCGCCCAGTGCTGCAGCGTAGATGTCATCGAGCAATGCCGATGGAATCAACTCGTTCCGTTGCATTTGGCTACCCCGCGCGATGCGTTCTTTTTGACAGCCTTTCGGGCATATTACTCATTCTTGTACGAGGTTCAATATGCGGGCAGCGCTTTCTGCTCGAAGCATGTTGCTTCAGGGGTGCTTCTCGTCAGACGTAATGGCGATTCTCAATGTTTTCCTGCCGTTCTTTTGCATACAGGACAAAGCAGCGGCATCACCGGACGAATCAGACATTGCATTTTTTCATCCCCAATCTGGGGGATGAAATCCGATCCAAACATTGCTGAAATCTAGCCCAATGCACGGGGGAACGGAATGGAGTTGACCCTGTACTTCCGGACACCGCATCACCCTTAGGTTGAGGTGCTCATCGCCTACCTGGCCCCCCGTTGAGAGCGCAATTCAAGGTGCTGCTCGTTGTAAGGTTGACGGGTGATGGTCAGATTCCTCGCTGCTATCACAGCGTCCGGCCTGGGCATAAAGGCGACGTAGTCGCGCTTCATCGAATCTCCCGAGCGCGAGCAAGGCACGGTCGTGGGCTTTGGCGGTCAAAGGCAAACTTCTGGCGCTTGCTGTTAAGAAAACCACATAACATGTGTTGGTTGCATTTTCCACACGTTTGCTTGGAGCCTGAGGTTTCCTATGGAACGACGCGTGTTTCTCTCGGTTCTAGGTTCGGCTGCACTCGCGAACAGTTTGCCTGCCTTTGCACAGGCCGATAGATTTGAAACACTGCTTCATCAAATCCAGAATGACCCGGAAATGGTTGAGCAAAGTTGGATCTATCGCGATAAGACGGGGGCTCGCGGCGTACCTCATGGTAAACCCTCTAAGCGGCTATTGAGCCAGCGGTCGATCGATCTGATTGTTGCCTGCGAGGTCGCGAGCGAGGCGGTCTACAAAGCAAAGTATCAACGACCGATCTGGCCAAAGGGGCAGTCAGGCGTGACTATCGGAGTCGGCTACGACCTGCAGTCCGCAAACGCAGCCATCATCGATCGTGACTGGCCGATGCTCAGCGTGGACGACCGCGCGCTTCTGACAAGCGTGGCTGCACTCAAGGGGCCCGCCGCAAAGGCAGCTTTGCCGCGTGTGCAATCTGTCGAGATTTCTTGGTCGGACGCCTACACGCAGTTTCTCGCTTTCCTGCGATACCCCACCAAACAGACGGAAGACGCTTTTCCAAACTGCGGAATGTTATCCGACGATAGCTTCGGGGCACTCGTTTCGCTGGTTTACAACCGAGGGCCGTCGACGCATAACAACAAATCTCGGAAAGAGATGTACGAGATCAAGCAATTGATGGCAGCCGAGCAATTCGATAAAGTACCCGATCGAATTCGTGCAATGAAGCACCTCTGGCCGGGCCCCGACCAACGGGGATTACCCATTCGTCGTGAAGCAGAGGCCGCCTTGTTTGAGCGAGGGCGCCGTGCCTGAGGCCACTGCAATGATCACAGTCGCACAACCGGCACTGCGAAACAACAGTTGGCGAGTCCGATTCGGCCGAGTATTGTTGTTGATTGCAACGTCAATTGCATGCTGCGCGGCCTGCGGTCAAACACCGGTCCGCATTGCATTAGTTATTGGCAATACCCACTATAACCCGAATCCCTCTCTGCCAAACGCATTATCAGACGCGCAAAAGCTGGCTGAACAATTAAGGCGACAGGGCTTTACCTTGCAGCCGAACAGTTACGATCTCGACCGCCCCACTTTAACCAACGTGATCGCTGCATTCGGGAAGCGACTGCGTGCGGCTGGAGACAACGCGGTAGGCTTTTTCTACTATGCTGGCCACGCTGCTCAGGATGAATTCGGCAACAACTATCTGCTGCCGCTCACATCCAAGGCGCGAACTCCCGCCCAAGTTCGCAACGAAGGCACTCCGTTGCAGCCACTGCTGAAGGACATGGAGGAGGCCGGCAACCCAATCAACATCGTTGTGCTCGATGCGTGTCGCCAATGGTATCCGTCTAATACGCCACGAGATCCAAAGGGACTGCACGACATGGGTCGCCGTGGCAGCACGCTCATCGCCTATGCGACACGCGCTGGCGATATCGCTGACGAAGGCGCTTCGCTGGAGAGTAGTCCGTTCTCAGGTCGCTTGATTGAAGCAATAGCACGACATCCGAACGACCCGATAGTCCTGCTCTTTGACGACGTGAAGACGCTTGTTTCCAACGACACAGGCGGTGAACAACTCCCGCTCGTGGTTAACGGTCTCACTGCGTCAGGCCGCTGGAGCTTCGCCAGCGGCGAGTTCAATGGTGTGCCGGACAAACCTGAGCCGGTCGGAACGCCCGACAAAGTCACTCCTTTCCTGGAGGGCCTCGACCGTGCAAAGCTAGTGCACTTCTTCCGTGGCAGAGAATATTTTGCCGACGCGCTCCTCAAACACCGCGACGTCTTGGCCAAATACGAGATTAATACCCCGATCCGACTTGCCTACTTTTTAGGCGCCATCGGTTACGAGACCGGGGGATTTAGAGCCAAGGAGGATAGGCTTACATATTCTGCCGCAGCTTTGCGTAAGGACTGGCCTCGCCAAGTGACATCTGACGAAATGGCAAGAAGCCTCGTTGGTAAGCCCGAAGCCATCGCCAACGTGATCTACGGAGGCAGAAGCGACTTGGGGAACGGGCCACCAGGAAGCGGAGATGGCTGGCGATATCGTGGCCGCAACATATACGGCCTCCTTGTTGTCGGTCGGTACAACTACAAACGTTTCGGCGAAATGGTCGGCGTTGATCTACTCAATTCGCCAGACTTGGTCAATGATCCAGACATTGGATTGGCGGTCTCCGCGGCCATCTGGCACGCATACAATGTCAACCCGGCTGCTGACGCCGGAGACTTGGAACAGATCGCGCGAAGGTTACGCACCCCATTCAATCCCAAGGATACTGGCGAGCGGAACTGGTGGGTTAGCCAGGCTAAGACCGCTGTCAATTAGCAGGCGATGGGGCGGGGGCTTCGGCACTCCGCTCTGCCTCTCCATCAATCGCTGACCGCGTTCTCGTATGGAAGATCGTTCTACAGACCGCCATGCCCTGCCGATGCCTTTAGTCTCGGATGCGGTCGATCTACTACAACGCGGACTAGGACAATGACAGTCCGATATCCGATCTATCTCCTAACCGTCGGCATGAGAGCTGGGCGTGTGTTGGAGCAAACACTTCCTGCGGCCGCTTGCCAACCATCCTGGACCACTCATGCCATGAGTGATCAATGGCTGCGAAGAGGCGACACGACCTTTGACTTGGAGTCGACAACGGTAGATTACAGTCCGACGACGAACTTCCGAGTTCGGCCAAAAGCGGCCTCCGGCGATCATTCCACGACCGATGTTTCGCGTGGCAAAAGTGGCCCCTTGATCGTGCGAGACGCCACTGGGGACTCAGAACGGAGTATTCTAGGCGTGGGCCAACGTGATTTTCCGCTTTGGCTGGCAGAAATGTGGCTTTCACGCCATGCCGCGTAGAAGTAGATTTTTTGATTAAAACTTAATCGTTTATGCATTGACGGAGAACTCAATGCCAGACCAATATCCCTTCATCGTATCCAATAATAAAATTGAGCCAATTCTAAGTAGAATTCGCACAGCCGCAAAACCGGAAAAATTGTCACAGGAACTTCTCGCAACGTGGGGATTTACCGCATCAAATGATAGGGCAATGCCGCGGGTATTAAAGGCGCTAGGCTTTTTAACTGAAAATGGTGTGCCGACGGCTTATTACGACCGTCTCCGGGATCCTTCGGACTGGAAGCGAGTTTTGGGAGAGCGTGTTCGTGAAACTTACGCCGATCTGTTTGCAATTGATTCGAATATTCAATCGGCAAGCGAGGCAGAGGTAAAGGGGGCTATTAGCCGCATTACTGGAAAGGACGAAGAGGCTGTTAAGCGATATTATTCGACATTCAAGACTCTCGCTAGGCTGGCTGATTTTAGCGAGAGACCTGACCCAGCGCCGATCGTAAAAGAGGCGAATAACTCCTCTTCCTCAACAGCATTACCAGAAAAAACAACCGAGGCTGCGCCTCCCGCAGCGCCAGCATCGCATCGAAAAACTGAATATCATTACAATATACAGATTCATCTGCCGGTCACGACCGACATCACGGTTTATAACGCAATTTTTAAAAGCCTTCGTGATAATTTGGGGGTGTAGTCGATGCGGCAATTCGTTTTCAATGCACTGCTCGCGGAGAATTCGCTCGCTCAATTGGCGAGTGAAGGTATTGCGATTCGCGGCACCGCTACACCTCCGGTCATTACGGTCGACGAATTCGGTTTCAGCCCGCGCATCGTTTACGATGCAAAAAAAATGTCGTCGGTCTTTACGGCTTTTTTTTGCATTGAGAATTCAGCTCGAGATCTAATAGCCGAACGTCTTCTATCGCGCAAGGGTTTGGATTGGTGGGGTTGTGCGGTGCCAGCAAAGATTCGAGCGGCCGTTGAAAAACTTAAGGAAAAAGAGGCTGCGAATAAATATCATGCAGCCAGATCGGCTGCGTTAATTGGTTATACGCTTTTTGGAAATCTAGGTCAGATTATTATCGCGAACTGGGATGATTTTTCTGACTTGTTTCCGGATCAGGCATGGGTTATGTCGAGATTTAATGATCTGGAAATGTCTAGAAATATAATTATGCATACAGGAACACTGCCGCAGATCGAGGTTGATCGGATAGAGAGTATTTTGCGAGATTGGAATCGTCAGGTTGGCTGATGAATTGATATACTTAAAAATAGGCTTTGACTTCAGACGTTCGATTGGAGCGGCGTGACAGTCGGCTCTGGGTCGATCTGCGCCGGGCGGCGGCCGGCCGAGTTCGGCCAGAAGCCGCCACTAGTCAATGGAAAAACAGTCACTCAAGTTCAGTTACTAAGTTTTCAGTTAGTAACTTCACTTGAGGCGCGCGCTAAGACATTGATTTTTCGACGGTTCCGATGTCACCATATTGGTACTACAAACCGAAATCTTAGTACGTTGCATCGCGATTAGAGGATAGATGGCTTGGCTATCTCACGGCGAGAAAACTCTGACGCCATGAGATACAGAAACTGTTGCGGCTGCCCGGATATAAAGTCCTGAATTCGAGGACCGAAGGCACCGTCATTGATCGCGGGGAAATGGTGCGGTCGGTACCTCGTAATTGATCCCAAATAGTACGCGAGGATATAAGTCGAGAGTAGTTGCGGCAATGTTTGAGCGTCTTCTGCAGCCGGTCGAAGGTAAACGTAGTGCCTCCTGTACGGCGGAACTGACGAAACGGTGGTCCAGAGAATCCCCTGAATTGAGTGGAACAGAGATTCAAGAGAGTTCGCATATTTCGTGTTCGGGCAGACGACTGGTGTGATTTGTTGAATGCAGATCAGTTCCCGGCCGGAAGCATCGGTCTCGCTGCATGCGACCTGGGTAAACGCATTTTGCAGCTTTGACTCGGCGAGTAGTCGGGTAATGCTTACGCCGATTCGGGAAAGGTCGTCTGTAACGAAGTACAAATTCAGCCAGAGCTGGCGTGTGTTTTTGTTGAGGTAAGTGCGGATATCGTGGACTGCAATGAACCGTTCTTTCTTGCCCGCGGCAGATGCCCACAACCTGTGACCGGGAAGAATTTGTGGCAGGAGAGTCGGCACATCGAAGTCCTGATTCACAGCAAGGCCAGCACCCGTGAGCGCTAGCATGAACTCCGAAAAATTCTGCAAGTTGCCTTGAGCATTAGGACTGGGGAACGTGCGCAGGAAAGCGTCGGTGAGTTCGCGGTTGCTTGGAGCGCGAAGCATCTCTGAGATGCCGTGCTGGGCCTTATTAAACGTTTGTTGCGTTCCGCGAGTCAGGCAGAACGCCTTCACAAGGTTCATGAAGCAGTAGTAGAGCGTTAGCGGCCGAGCCGACACCCGCCGGGCATCCACTGCGCCTTCAAAGAAATCACGTGCTTGGTTCATGCATGCAAGAGCTTCAGGGCGAGCAACCACCGGGCATGTAGTCTTGATGGCTTGGTCAATGATGGCCCACGGATCAAGCGAGAAGAGCAATGATTGCAGGCTTGCATTACCTCTGGCCCCGAGCTTTGTTGGCCAAAAACTGAACGGAATCAGTTTTCCGTTGACTCGAAGCCGTTCGCCTACTCGCGCAGCAGGAAGCGCCATAAGTTGGATTGCCCTTATACATGAATGGAACTCGGCTTATGTTGCCGAGCGAATTTAGCAGCGTTCTGAACGTTCGGCACAAAGTCGGGCGAATAATAGATTGAACATCTGCGGCTTGCTTTCGCGGTGCCGGCCTGTCATTGAACGCATCCATTCTAGCGGGAACGACCACTGTTGGCAGTCAACGCGTCTGGCTGCTATGGGTCGGCTACGGTCCCCGCGTCGGGCGGCAGCCGGCCACAAGCAGACCTTCGCCTGGAGTGTGGTTGAGACTTTCAGATGGCGGCTTCGCTCAACAAGCGGTAATTCGGCCTCGGTAAGCCAGCGTCATGTCGCCTCTCTCCCTGATCTGCTGTTCGCTGTCCATTCGATTAATGTCGGCTGTCTCGCCGTTAGCGGACGGGACGAGCTAGGATGCGCAAACGCGGTGGGATCTCCTCGAGTAATACTGGGAATATAACTATGTGGCGAAAACGTTTCGGGATTGGTCGCGGACGCAGTGATGGCGATAGACATTCGAGAGTCTCTATCCCGATGCCCGTGCCGGCGCTTCACACTTCGACGTCAGCGCTCCGCCCCTCCGGCGGGGCTGGCGATCCGATCGGTGTCGCTGCGCGATGACCGGACCGCTTGTCCGTCTGTCCGCGTGGCGTGCTCGTCGCCGTGCGAGGCTCGCTGCGGAGGCCGCAAGAACCGAACGGCCGGACGGCGGGATCGGTGCGGAGGCGCCGATCCGGACTGCGTCCGAGGATCGCCTGAGGAGGGCGGACTTCGCAGGCCGCATAGCCGGCGTGCTCTCGGAACTCAGTCTGCGCGAAGGCAGGGTGTTCGCAATCCGAGGTGGGTGGGGCTTCGGCAAGTCCTCACTTAAGAATCTAATCACCGAGCGACTCGATGCCAAGAGTGACGGGGCCGACTGGCTTGACTTCAATCCCTGGCAGTGGGGCGACGGCGATGCGATCGCCCGCGCCCTCTTCGGCCAGATTGCGGATCGTCTGGGGGGCGAACATTCGAAGGCAGCGCTCGCCCGCGCCGAAGCGCTTCGACGGTACGGCGCGATCCTTACAGGGGCCAGCGCGCCGCTAAAAAAGGCCGGCGGCTCAAGTCATATAATTTCGACAGTGCTGACGAACGCCTCGGTGATCGCCGTCGCCTCGGCAATAGGCTTCGACCTCCCGACGGCAGCGAAGGTGGCAACTGGCCTCGCCATCCTCTCGATCGGCACGCCCCTGCTGGGTCGAGCGCTGTCGCATCTGTGACGTGATCGCGGCAGCGAACCGCTCGACAAGGTGCGCGATGCGCTGGAGGTTCGTCTTCGCGAACTCGACCGGCCGCTGGTTGTCTTCGTCGACGACATCGACCGGCTCGAGCCCGAGCAGATCAGGATGCTCCTCCGGCAGGTGAAGGCAAACGCCAACCTGCCCAACATCGTCTTTGTCCTCCTGTTCCAGCCCAGCATCATAGAGCGTGCGCTCGATCCGGTCGCAGACGGTGACGGTCGCGCTTTTCTCGAAAAGGTCGTGCAGGCTAGCTTCGACCTACCGGCGGTCCCGGTATCGATTGTGCATCATATATTCGGGGAAGAGCTCTCCGAGCTGGCGGGACCGTACGCAACGGAGGCGAATGGGTTCTCGCAGACGCGTTGGGGTAACGCGTTCGTCGGCTGCATCCAGCCGCTATTGCGCAACATGCGCGACGCGCGCCGATTGATCTCGTCCATCGCCGTGCACTTACCGTTGCATGCGGCCGGCGACGTATTTGAGGTGAATATTGTCGACTTCCTTCTTCTGGAGGCGCTCCGGGTCTTCGAACCGGACCTCCATGAGGCGCTGTTCCGAGAGAGGGAGCTGGTCCTCCAGGAGGGTCGGTTCCCGGGCTATGGTCGGCGGGATGAGGACAGGACAGCGGCCGAGCGACTTCTCGAGCTCGTGCCGGAGGAGCGCCGCGTCATCGCCCGGGACGCGCTCAAGGACCTCTTTCCGCCTCTCGAATGGGCATACGGGGGCACGAACTACGCAGAGGGCTCCCATCTCAAGTGGCTGACAGCCAAGCGGGTGTGCTCCCGGCGCTACTTCCCGCGTTACTTCGAACTCCAGACAGCGGCCGGCGAAATGTCGGAGCGTCGCTTCGTCGCGTTCCTCGACGCGACTGCGACGGAGGACGGGCTAGCTGCCGCGATCGCCGATGTCGAGACCGATGGCTTGCTGCCCTCGCTCGTCGCGAGGTTCGACGAGTCCGTCGACCGCCTTCCGGTCGAAAACGCCGCCGTGCTGCTTCCCGCGATGTTCGGGATCGCCCAGAAGCTCGCAGGCCTGCGCGCCGGCGACCCCTTCGATTCGCCCTGGCTTTCAGCATGGCGAGCGACAAGCTGGTTCCTAAAACGGGTGCCGGAAGGTATGCGAGGTGATCTGGCGCTTGAGGCGCTCCGCCAGACCAAGGCGCTGTCAATTGCTGCGATCTTGATTCATCTTAACGATCCCGCCGATCGGAAGGAGGGGGAGAACGACGCCTTCGATCCGGCGCTCGACACCGATACCGTCGAGGCAATGAAAGCCGAATGGCTGCGGTTGATGAGGAGCCGCGCCGCGGACGTCGACGTGCTGATCGCCGAACCGGATCTCATGTCCTATTTGTACCGATGGAGGGACTACGCTGGTTCATTGGACGAACCCCGCGAGTGGATGGTCGAGGCGATCCGGACCGACGAGGGCTTCGCAAGGATGGCCACACGCATGATGAACCGGGGCACGGTCCACGCGTGGGGTGACAGGGTCTCTGCACCGCACAACACATTCAACAAACAGACGATCGACGACTTCGTCGGCATTGACGTGGCCAAGGTCAGGTGCGACGCGATCGATCCCGCAGAATTCCCCGAGCACGAGGAGGCCCTGCGAACGCTGCGTCGCTCTGTTGATATGTGGCTTGGACTAAGAGAGCGCGACCCATTCGATTTCTAATCGGGTGGCCCATGTCTAGGCCGAGTTGACCAGAAAGGTGCTGTCATGCGCCAGAAAGCGGTCGTACTTATGGTCCCGTCGACCAATCGATGTTGAAACTCAAATGCTTCTCCTAAATGTCGAAGGGGCCATTGAATTCACTGGGCGGCCAGTGTCCGTATAGGACGGCCTTCAGCCAACCGATGTGGTCGATGGAACGGCCGTTGTACTTTGGAAGCAACCGCTGCAGTCGTGCCGGGGCAGATGTCGGCTTCGGGTCGATTGCGGACTGTGGAGGCTGTAGAAAAGAACGTTCCCGGCAAGCAATTTCTTTATGTCGATAAGTCAGAGGAGACGGAGCAGCAGTCGCTTCTGTATCGAACTGTGATCATGTTGTGAGTGATACCAATTCATTCGAACTGTTTCAAATGATCGTGTCCCGAGTCGATCAACGTCCGCGTCAGTTTGCTTTTCCTTCCGCATCTGCGCATGCAATGGCGCGGCCCGCGCAGGCAAAATTGCGTTCCTATGCCTAACGGCTAACGTTCGAGCAAGTCGCAAATATTGGGCGTTAGCGATGGTCTAATACGCAATGTCCAATGATGATCGCGCGTGCATCGCGCGCGCGAATGGGCACAACGTAACCGGTAAGCCCTATCGAAACATCGCTTTCATCGGGGCAAAAACAAAGGAGGAATCCCGACCATAAAAACGCCGCAGTAAACGAGCGCGGGCCGCAAGTGCTACCAACACTCACGACCCGCTAACCAAAGCCAACTACCAAGGAGTTGCCCATGGCTAAGCCGAATCATAAAGCACGACCACCGAAGACGGAGCGTTTCGTCACGATCCAGGAAATGTGGGGTACCCCGAAAACGGACGTCAAGCCGGAGAAGTTCTACCCGTACATGAAGATTGGTGGAATGTGGCTGATCGAAGATGCGTGTTTTGTACCCGGCCAGAAGGCACGGATTGATATTGAGCCTGGCAGGCTGATCATCACGAAACTGTAAAAGGCAACGCCGCAAGACGCGGCCGCGCTGCGCGATGTCGCGCAGCGCGCCGGGCAGGGTAGCCGCCATCGGCCGCCCCCAATGCATCACCAGGCAATATTGCACGACGACCGCGACGTTCCCGCGCCACCTGTAGCTGTGCAATGCGTGCCGGCGCCGTTGTCATAGAACGTCCGTGTCTCCGGTTGCGGCACTGACGGATCAAACGGATTCGGCGTACCGTGCGGCCCGCGCGCGGCATCGTAAGTCCGCGTTGGCGCATACGATCCGCCGCTGCCGACAGGTCGCGAACCATTCGCCCGCAGGTATTCGTCCCAGTTCTGCGCGCGCTGTTCATATTCGGGCAAAGCGCGCCCGAGGCTGTCGCTCCCGCCTGCGCCGAGCGCAACGCGATTCGCGGGCAATACGAAATCGGATTCGGGTACGGACGCAGTGTGCGATTCGAGCGTATCGCCTGACACACGCACCGGCCGCGTATCAGGCGTATCGAACGGGCTGCGTTCAGCCGGCGCAGCGTACTTTACGCGTCGGGTTGCGCGTGCCGAGCGCCCATCATCGCGAGCCACGGCCTGACGTTCCGAACGAAACACGTTGGCACCGCCCGAACGATCGACGAGCGAATCGCGGCCCGAGGCGTCGACGGTAGAAACAGAAAGCGCACAAGCAAGCGCGGCAGCGGAAGAAAGACGGAAGGGATGATTCATATGCGATCCGAAGCAGGTGATGTGCATTGAAAAAACGGCAGATCACTGGCTGGCGAGACTGAACGACGGACGGGCGTTGAAGCGGCCCTGAAGCGACGGCGAAGCGCGGCGGGCGCGGTTCGCGGGAAGGCTGGCTGGATTGCAGAGGCGAGTTCGCATTATTTCATAAAAATAACAACCAGCTTTCGTGAGTGCCGTAAACGTCAGCATATGGAAGGATTAACCGATCCACCCCGCCGCCCCGCGTTGGTGCGCGCCCACGCAATCCTCAGTCGATTGATTTAAAACACACCGACCCCTAAAAACAAAAAATCTCGCGATCCACGATCACAGATCGCCGCAAAGCCCCATCCATCAAGCTACAACCCCAAACCTCCACCCAAAATCGCAACCCAATTGCACCCACCGCAAACGTTCTCCGCCCGCCCGAGTTGCTCCCAAATCGCCACCTCTCCCCACCCAAGTTTCTCCGTGTTTTCCCTCATAGAAGCGGCATTTTTGACAGACGATTTAAAAACCCCCATATAATTTCGACTGCCTTGCCAACGGCTGTCGGACCATCCCTCCGAACGAGCAGTTGGCAAGCGGGGCAGGCGAAACGCTTGCGCAATGCAAGACGCATCACGATGTCTTTCCGAACCAGACGTCCCCCTTGGGGGACTGCAAGAGCCGGGCCCCGCTACGCAACATTCATCCGCAGGTCCGTCTTCATGTGTCTCGGGCGTGTCCCATGTCCTCGCCCCGGGTGCTGTTCGATTGCGCAAGTCATGCCGCCTTTGCCCGTATGACTAAACAACATCGAGGAGCTCCCAGATGACGCTGTCCCGTCTTACGTCCATTTCCGTCGCCGCCGTGCTGTTCGCCGCCGGCGCCGCCGCCGCGCAAGCGGAAACCGTGAAGATCGCCATCGCTGGTCCGATGAGCGGCTCGGTCGCCCAATACGGCGACATGGTGAAGGCCGGCGCGCTGACCGCGATCGAACAGATCAACGCGGCAGGCGGCGCGGGCGGCAACAAGTTCGAAGTCGTGCAGATGGACGACGCATGCGAACCGAAGCAGGCCGTCGCCGTCGCCAACAAGATCGTCAGCCAGAAGATCAAGTACGTGATCGGCCACGTGTGCTCGGGTTCGACGATCCCCGCCTCCGACATCTACGAGAACGAAGGCATCGTGATGGTCACGCCGTCGGCCACCGCGCCGCAGCTGACGGAAGGCAAGAAGCGCCACTTCATCTTCCGCACGATCGGCCGTGACGACCAGCAAGGCCCGGCCGCCGCGCACTACATCATCAACAACGTGAAGCCGAAGAAGGTCGCGATCCTGCACGACAAGCAATCGTACGGCCAGGGCATCGCGTCGTCGGTGAAGAAGGACCTCGAAGGCGCGAAGATCCCGGTCGTGCTGTTCGAAGGCATCAATGCCGGCGATTCGGACTACTCGGCGATCATCACGAAGCTGAAGTCGCAAGGCGTCGACTTCGTCTACTTCGGCGGCTACCACCCGGAAATGGGCCTGCTGATGCGCCAGGCGCGCGAGCAGGGCGTGAAGGCGACGTTCATGGGCCCTGAAGGCGTGGGCAACAAGGACGTGACGGCGATCGCCGGCCCGGCTTCGGAAGGCATGCTCGTCACGCTGCCGGCAGATTTCTCGGCCGACCCGGCCAACGCTGCGCTCGTGAAGGCGTTCGCGGACAAGAAGCGCGACCCGAACGGCCCGTTCCAGATGCCGTCGTACGCTGCGGTGAAGATCATCGCCGACGCGATCGCCGGCGCGAAGACGACCGACCCGACCAAGGTCGCCGCGTACATGCACAAGACGACGTTCGACACGCCGATCGGCAAGGTCGCGTATGACGCCCAGGGCGACCTGAAGGCGTTCAAGTTCGTCGTCTACACGTGGCACAAGGACGCGACGAAGACCGCCGCCAAGTAATCCGGCGTACCCGCCCGCGCGCCCGCCCTGTCCGAGACCCGGACGGGGCGGGCGTGCATTCGCGCCGCGCATGACCGCATTGCGCGGCCGACGGGCGGCCCGAGACGACACCGTGCGTTGCGCGCGGCCGACCGCCGTGATCCGGCGACGGCACGCGACCCAGCGCCAACGGGAGCTTCCCGCACATGACTGACTTCTTTCCTCAATTCGCCCAGCAGCTGGTCAACGGCCTGACGCTGGGTGCGATCTATGCGTTGATCGCCATCGGCTACTCGATGGTCTACGGCATCATCGGCATGATCAACTTCGCCCACGGCGAGATCTACATGATCGGCGCATACGTGGGCCTCGTGACCCTCACCGCCATCGGCATCTCCGCCGGTTATCCGCTGCCGCTCGTGCTCGGCGCCGCGCTGATCGTGTCGGTGCTCGTCACCGGCCTGTACGGCTTCGCGGTCGAGCGTGTCGCATATCGCCCGCTGCGCGGCGGCCCGCGCCTCGTGCCGCTGATCTCCGCGATCGGCATGTCGATCTTCCTGCAGAACTACGTGCAGATCGGCCAGGGCGCGCGCGACGTGTCGGTGCCGGTGCTGATCTCCGGCGCATTCGACATCCATCTCGGCGGCGATTACGACGTGACGATTCCGTATGCGCGTCTGCTGATCGTCTGCGTGACGGTCGTGCTGATGATCGCGCTCACGCTGTTCATCTCGCATTCGCGGATGGGCCGCGCGTGCCGCGCCTGCGCCGAAGACATGAAGATGGCGAACCTGCTCGGCATCGACACGAACCGCGTGATCTCGTTCACGTTCGTGCTCGGCGCGATGCTGGCGGCCGTCGGCGGCGTGCTGATCGGGCTGACGATCGGCAAGCTGAACCCGTACATCGGCTTCGTCGCGGGCATCAAGGCGTTCACCGCCGCGGTGCTGGGCGGGATCGGCAGCATCCCGGGCGCGATGCTCGGCGGCGTGCTGCTGGGCCTCGCCGAAACCTTCGCCGCAGGGTACATGCCGGCCGAGTACAAGGACGTGGTCGCGTTCGGCCTGCTCGTGCTGATCCTGCTCTTCCGCCCGACCGGCCTGCTCGGCAAGTCGGACATCGAAAAGGTCTGAGGGAGACGCAGATGAGTCAAGTCATTTCCGTTCGCCGCCCGGCCGCCGACGCGTCGGTCGGCCAGGCGCTGAAGAATGCCGCGGCCGCCGCGCTCCTGACGGCGATCCTCACGATCCCGGTGCTCGGCCTGCAGCTGAAGCTCGACGGCTATCAGGTGGTGCTCACGCCGCACTGGCGTCCGGTGTGGATCGCGGTCGCGGCCGTGTTCCTGTTCCAGTTGTTCAAGCCGTGGCTCGTGCGCGCGAAATCGGCGGTGAAGCTGCCGGCGATGCCCGCGATGGGCGCGCAGCAGCAGCGCGCGATCATCTGGGTGTTGCTCGCGGTCGGCCTCGTGTGGCCGTTCTTCGGTTCGCGCGGTGCGGTGGACGTCGCGACGCTCGCGCTGATCTACGTGATCCTCGGCCTCGGGCTGAACATCGTGGTCGGTTTCGCGGGCCTGCTGGATCTCGGTTATGTCGGGTTCTACGCGGTCGGCGGCTATACGTACGCGATGCTGAACCAGTATTTCGGGCTGTCGTTCTGGGAGTGCCTGCCGATCGCGGCGATCGCCGCAGCGACGTTCGGCTTCCTGCTCGGCTTCCCGGTGCTGCGTCTGCGCGGCGACTACCTCGCGATCGTCACGCTCGGCTTCGGCGAAATCATCCGCCTGCTCGCGAACAACCTGACGAGCCTCACCGGCGGCCCGGACGGCATCTCGAGCATTCCGAAGCCGACGGTGTTCGGCTTCGAGATGGCGCGCTCGGCGAGCGTCGAAGGCGCGAAGACCTTCCATGAACTGATCGGGCTGGAATACAGCGGCGAACACATGGTGATCTTCCTGTACCTGATCGCGCTGGTGCTGGTCGGCTTCACGCTGTTCGTGACGAGCCGCCTGATCCGCATGCCGATGGGCCGCGCGTGGGAAGCGCTGCGCGACGACGAGATCGCCTGCCGTTCGCTGGGTCTCAACCCGACGCGCATCAAGCTGTCGGCGTTCACGCTCGGCGCGGCGTTCGCGGGCATCGGCGGCGCGTTCTTCGCGGCGCGCCAGGGCCTCGTGAATCCTGAATCGTTCACCTTCATCGAGTCGGCGCTGATCCTCGCGATCGTCGTGCTCGGCGGGATGGGCTCGCAGCTCGGCGTGATTCTCGCGGCGATCCTGCTGACCGTGCTGCCGGAAGTCGCGCGCGGCTTCGCCGAGTACCGGATGCTGATCTTCGGTCTGGTGATGGTGTTGATGATGATGTGGCGTCCGCAGGGCCTGCTGCCCGCGAGCCGTCCCCACGTGGAGCTGCCGCAATGAGCGCGAATACGGAACTGTTGAAGGTCGCCGGGCTGCAGATGCGCTTCGGCGGATTGCTCGCGGTGGACGGCATCGATTTCGACGTGCGCCGCAACGAGGTGTTCGCGATCATCGGGCCGAACGGCGCGGGCAAGACCACGGTGTTCAACTGCGTCGGCGGCTTCTACAAGCCGACCGGCGGCGACGTCGTGCTCGACGGCCACGCGATCGCGGGGCTGCCGAGCCACCAGATCGCGTTGAAGGGCCTCGTGCGCACGTTCCAGAACATCCGCCTGTTCAAGTCGCTGACGGTGGTCGAGAACCTGCTCGTCGCGCAGCATCGCAAGGTGAAGTCGGGGCTGTTGCCGGGCCTGTTCTCGACGCCCGCGTATCGTCGCGCCGAGAAGGAAGCGCTCGAACGCGCGGCCGTGTGGCTCGATCGGATGGGGCTGAAGTCGGTCGCCAACCGGCAGGCGGGCACGCTGTCGTACGGGCACCAGCGGCGTCTGGAGATCGCGCGCTGCATGATCACCGAGCCGCGCCTGTTGATGCTGGACGAACCGGCGGCCGGTCTCAACCCGCAGGAAAAGATCGAGCTGCAGCACCTGATCGACAAGCTGCGCCACGAGTTCGGCGTATCGGTGCTGCTGATCGAACACGACATGAGCCTCGTGATGGGCGTGTCGGACCGCATCCTCGTGATGGAGCACGGCCGGCCGATCGTGATCGGCACGCCGGAAGCGGTCCGCAACGACCCGCGCGTGATCAAGGCGTATCTGGGGGAAGAGTGATGCTGAAGCTGGAACAGGTCCATACGCACTATGGCGCGGTCGAGGCGCTCGCGGGCGTGTCGATCGAGGTGAAGAAGGGCGAGATCGTCACGCTGATCGGCAGCAACGGCGCCGGCAAGACGACGCTGATGATGACCGTATGCGGCACGCCGCGCGCGTCGTCGGGCCGCGTGCTGTTCGAGGGCAACGACATCACTGCGATGTCGACGCACCAGATCATGCGGCAGGGGATGGCAATCTCGCCGGAAGGACGGCGCGTGTTCCCGAGCCTGACGGTGCTCGAGAACCTGAAGATGGGCGGGTTCTTCGCGAGCCGTCATGAGATCGACGATGGCATCGAGCACGTGTTCAAGCTGTTTCCGCGCCTGAAGGAACGCGCGGCGCAGCGGGCCGGCACGATGTCGGGCGGCGAGCAGCAGATGCTGGCGATCGGCCGGGCGCTGATGAGCAAGCCGCGCCTGCTGCTGCTCGACGAGCCGACGCTCGGCCTCGCACCGCTCGTGATCGCGCAGATCTTCGACATCATCCGGACGATTCGTGACGAGGGTGTCACGGTGTTCCTGGTCGAGCAGAACGCGAACAAGGCGCTGGGTGTGGCCGATCGCGGCTACGTGCTCGAAACGGGGCGCGTGGTGCTCGCCGACACGGGCGCGAACCTGCTCGCGAACGACCGCATCAAGCAGGCGTATCTCGGCGGTTGACGAGAGAAAGCCGCCGGCCTGCAATGGGCCGGCGGTCTACGGGAATTGTGTAGCCGATTCGGCTTCGATCGTAGCAAATTTGGCTACATGTGGACTCGGTGGTGAACGAGTGCTTTGTCAGTGCAACATCGTTGATGACCGACGTGAAGGCATGGCTAGTGGCGAACAAGCCCGAGCTACTGGAAATTCAATAGCAGTTGCCGTCAAATCGCATTCGTCTTCCTGGCGAATTCGATGAAGATCAAACGAACCGTCGCGAACGTCGACACGCTGATGTTCGACGACGCGAAACACCTCTATCAGCAGCGGTTCGGCCTCGACCTGCTGATGACTCTTCTACCCTAGCCGATCCTGAACGTGCTTTTCAGCACGTCGCGTAAATGCAGCGCGGCGCGATTGCTGTCGTCCGTGAGGATCGTGATCAGGTGCGGTGGCAGATCCGGCAGCGCGATCCCCGCGACGTTGCTCGTCAGGTTGCCGGACACGCGATCGTGCTCGATGATGCCGACCGCGAGGCCATTCGCGATGCACGCTTCAACCGCCGGCGAGCTCGCGCTCTCGAGCAGCATCCGGTGCGCGATCTTCGCCTTCTTCAGCGCGTTCAGCGCGGTGTCGCGGTACGGACATCCCTGCAGCTGCACGGCGATCGGCAGCGGCGCGTCGGGATTGAACTTGAAGGTGCGCGCGGCGACCCACACCGGATGGGTCTTGCTGAGCAGTTCCGCGTGCGGCAGCGCTTTCGGCACGACGGCAATCGTGATGTCGAGCTGGCCGCGGGAAAACAGCTGCTGCAGTTCCTCGCTGGAGCGCGCTTCGACGGTCAGTTCGAGCAACGGCCGGTCGGCGGCGAAGCGCGGCAGGAATTCCGCCATGAAATGCGCGGCATACGAATCGGGGATGCCGAGCCGCAACTTGCCGGTCAGGATCTGCGGCGACAGCGATTCGACCAGCCGGTCGTGGCTCGACAGGAACTCGGTGGTGTCGCCGAGCAGCTTGTGGCCGAACTGCGTGAGCTCGACGGCCTGGTTGTTTCGCGTAAACAGCCGCTGCGCGACCATCTCCTCGAGCTTCTGGATCTGTGCCGTGACCGACGACGGGCTGCGATTCACATACGCGGCCGCATCCTTGAAGCGGCCGAGCTTCGCGACGGCGTGGAAGGTACGCAGCAGGTCGACGTCCAGGGTGCGCGGCATGATTTTGATTTTCCGAATCAGTGATTCAGGTAATGTCGATTGACGGAATTATTGCGCCTCCCTATCCTCGGGTCAACAGGCGGACGACGGCAGGCATTCGATCGAGCGTGACACGTATCCCGGGGAACGATTCATGTCTATCAATGATTTTGTAGTGGATGCATTGGTGCGGGACAGGAAGCTGAAGGCGGAGTCGGTATGGACGGTCGAGAATCACGAGAAGTATTCGACGTTGCAGCGCACGGACGATGCCGCGCGGCAACGCGAGGCGGGGCGTGAAGTCTTCTCCTTGATGCGGAACCTGAACGAATTGGGGGTTCGGAGTCCTGCATTATGTGCGGATCGCAATGGAAAAGGATCGTTGCGGGAAGCGATCGGTGCGTTGAGCGAGCGTCTCGCCACGTTGTCGCGCGGCCGCCATGTTCACTACATCGAACTCGGGCCCGAGCCGGTCAAGACGACCGAACTGATGAAGGGCGTCAGCGGCGGCGGGCCGGACCATCTGCGGTACACGGCGGTCGACATCAACGAGTCGTCGGAACACGCGATGCGCGACGCGATCATGCCGTTCCTGAAGACGCCCGGCTGTTTCAACTACATCGCCGACGACTACCGGAACGTGCAGTGGAACCACATCGATCTGGGCCAGGACATGACCTTCATCACGATGCTCGGGTTCCAGGAAGGCAACGAGTTGCCGGTGACGATCGGCCGGCTGATCCGCAATCTCGGCGGCAAGTCGACCTACGTTGTGTCGGAGATGCAACTGTTCGTGGAAGGCCGCGAAGCGCACATCTATGACTTCTACCGCAACGAGAACATGGTGCGGTTTTCCGAAGTCGTCAGCCGGCAGCAGGGCTTCGAGCCGCACGGCGAGCATGACGTGTCGATCGTCCGGCTGAACCTGCTGGGCGATCAGTTCCACGTCGCGGTTACGCTGCAGCCGGTGTCGAAGGCCGGCGTCCACGGGCATCTGATCACCAACGTCTGCCTGAAATACACGCCCGAGCAATTCCGCCACGTGCGCAGCAGTCACGGCAACTGCCGGGTGATCGACGAGCTGCGCAGCGGGGACGGCAGCGTCGTGTACCAGATTGCGCAGTTCAAGGGCTAGCACCCCGGGGCCGCAACGACGAGAGCGAGGCACGCGATGAACAAGGGAAATGCACTGCCGGTGTTTGCGCGCGGGTTCGATCGGGTGAGGCTTGCGCTGCGGACCTCGCTGGCCGGCGACGCGAATGTCGTGGACGACACGGTTACCATTGCGGAACGGATGCGCTGGACGAGCGGCTTCCTGCGCGACGGCTATCAGGTGCGGTATCGCCGCAACCTCGACGATCTCGGCTATCGCGACGTGCCGATGCGCGGCACGCAGTCGAACGCGCTCAACGCGGTGTGCAGCCTGCGCGGGTTGTTCTCCGACGAAGCGGTTCACGCGTTGCGCGAGATCGGCCGCACGCTGGAACGCAGCGCGTCGCACAGCAACTGGATCATCTCGAAGCGGGTGCGTGCGGTGACGAACCGCTCGCGCTTCATCGACGCCATGATGCACGACCGCGCGTTCCTGCTGCGGCTGTCGCGTCTGGCCGGCGCGCCGTTGATCCCGTATCCGATGATCAATGCGCGCTCGCAGTTCAACTATTACTACCCGACGCGCGAGCGCGACGACAAGGAACAGGTCGGCATGTGGCACACCGACGGCACCAGTTTCGTGCTGAACATCGTGCTGTCGGATCGATCCGAATACGAGGGTGGAAACTTTCTGTTCTACGAATCGACTGCCGAGACGTTCGATCGGCACGATCGCGAACGCGCGCATGTGAAGACGGCGGATTTGAGCCAGGCGGGCGACGCGCTGCTGATCTACGGCAGCAAGCTGTTTCACGGCGTCGAACCGGTCGAGGCAGGGCGGCGCATGTCGCTGGTGCTGTCGTTTCATTGCCCGTATACACGCGAAGACGACAACGGCTTCTGGCATCTCGCTTCGGACGACGGCATCCCGCGCACGGTCGTCAACTGGCTGGCACTGCAACGCAGCCTTCGCGACGACGCGGCGATGCAGTACCTTCGCCTCGGTCTCGAACCGATCCGGTTCGAAGAGCTGGGCGACGCGCACACATCCACGGTCACGTTCTGAGGGGCGCAGTTCCGATGCAGCTTTTCCTGATCCAGCTCGTGTTCGTGTTGTCGTGGAGTTCCGGCTTCATCGGCGCCAAGCTCGGCGCGGAGACGGCCGGTGCGTTCAACCTGCTGTTCTGGCGTTTTCTGCTCGTCACGCTCTGTCTGGCGATCGTCCTCAACAGGCGGCTCGGGCGCCTGACGCTGGAGAAGATTCGCTATCACGCGGTGATCGGCTTTCTGTCGCAGTTCCTCTACCTGGCCTGCGTCTACGTCGCGATCCAGCATGGGCTGCCGCCGGGCATCGCGGCGATCGTCGCGGCGTTGCAGCCGCTCATCACGGCGGCGATGACGACGTTCGAAGGCAGCGAGCGCAGCGGCGCGCGCCAGTGGGCCGGGCTCGTGCTCGGATTCATCGGCGTCGGCATCGTGATCGGCGGGCAATACGCGCTGCCGACCGAATCGGTCGGCATCGTCATGTACCTGCTGCCGCTGGTGTCCGCGCTGGGGCTGTCGATCGCGACGATCTATCAGCGGCGGCGCGCGCTCACGACGGCGCGCAGCAACGAGGACGGGTTGTTTCTGCCGCTGTTCGTGCAGGGGTGCGTGAGCCTCGTGCTGTTCGCGGCATGCGGGCTCGTCACCGGCGATCTGCATGTGCCGACGCAGCCGAACGTCTGGTTGTCCGTCGTGTGGCTGACGGTGTTCTCGACGTTCATGGCTTACCTGACGTTATGGGCGCTGCTCAAGCGCATGCCCGCGACGCGCGTGGCGACGCTCGTCTATCTCGAACCGCCCGTGACGCTGACCTGGGCCGCGTGGATGTTCGGCGACCGGATTCCGGTGACGACCTATCTCGGCATCGTCGTCGTCGCGCTCGGCGTGTGGCTCGCCAGCAAGCACGGCGAACGGTTCGGCCGGACGCGGCGGCCAGGCATGGAAGCGGCCCGCGGCAGCGAGCCGGACGCCGGGTTCACGCGTGCAACGCCAGACCCTTCACGGCTTTATCCACGGCCTTCTTCGGCCCGTGCAATGCAAGGCCGACCAGATCGAGATTCGTCGCGTCCCCGGCGCGAAACACTTCGCGATTGGCCGCGTCGTGCCCGGTCGAGAACATCGCGCGCACGTACGGCACGATCCTGACTTCGCGCGACAGCGCGTGCCGATGCGCGGCCTGCAGGCCGTCGAGATCGGCCGCGAACACCAGCATCGGCTGGCCGAACATGCGGCCGTAGCGATTCCCGGCCGCATCCTCGTAAGGCTCGCCGAGCGCTTCGGGCGCGCCGGCCGCGACGCCCGTCGCGAGAAATGCGACCACGTTGAGTTTCTGCCACGCCGCGAGATCGTCGCGCACGATCAATGCCACTTTCGTATCGAACATGAGTGCTCCTCGTTGAAGCGCTCATGATCGGATAGCCGGCGCGATCAGTCTGGAACGTTTGTGCACATCCGCCGATAGGCGGCCGGCGTCATCCTATACGCACGCCGGAACCAGCGGCCGAGGTGACTCTGGTCGGCGAAGCCGACGTCCGCGGCGGCCTGCGCCGGCGTGCGGCCCGCCGCGAGCAGCCGGCGCGCCGCGCGCAGGCGCAGGCGAACCAGGTACGCGTGCGGCGACGTTCCGTACGCGCGCTGGAACAGCCGTGTGAGCCGGAAGCGATCGATGCCGGCCCGCTCGGCGAGTTCGTCGAGGCCGAGATTGCCGTCCAGATGCGCGTGCAGCAGGTCGCGCACGCGCACGATCGCCGGCGGCACGGTGCCCGTGCTCGCGTTGGCGCTTGCCGCGACCGACTCGCGCAACTGACCGCCGAGGCGCATGAGGAGACGGTCGAGCGTCTGGTCGCGCGCGAGCTTGCCTTCGTTGCCGTGGATCGCGAGAAACGCGTGGCGGATCGCGTCGACGAGGCGGCGATCGTCGACGAGCGTATGGCCGAACGCGGCTTCGACGCCGCTCAGGCCGGGAAGATCGATTCGGCGGGCCGCACGTTCGACCCACGCCTGTGGCAGGTACAGCATCGAGTAGGTGAAGCCGCCGGCTTCCGGTGCATGGCCGTCGTGCAGCGCGCCCGGTTCGATCAGGATCGCGCGGCCCGGCACGCTCGTGTGCAGCGACCGATGACACTGGAAACGCTGTACGCCTTGTTCCGTGAAGCCGATCAGCATGTCGTCGTGATCGTGCGGATCGTACGCATGCCCGCTGAAATGCGCGCGCAGGCTTTCGATCCCCGTTTCCGGATCGCGGCGCGCGACGAGCCAGTGTTCGTTCGTGCCGTTGTCGTTTGCCGCGCTTGCCATCGCTCGCCTCGCTGCCCGTCGTCGTTGCCTGCCGGATAGTGTACGCAGATCGTACGCGCTTCGCGCGGCAGCGACGGGCGGCGGGGTTACAGCACGCGTGCGATCGCCTGTTCCAGCAGCGACAGCCCGAGATCGATTTCCGCTTCGCTGACGGTCAGCGGCGGCGCGATCCGGAACACGCCGCCCATTCCGGGCAACTGCACGATGTTCATGCTGAGCCCGAGGTTCATGCATTCGCGCGTGATCTTCGCGCCAAGGCCGTCCGCCGGCTCCTTCGTCCGCCGGTCCTTGACGATCTCGACGCCGAGCAGCAGGCCGCGCCCGCGCACGTCGCCGATGCAGTCGAAGCGCTCCATCAGGTCGAGCAGCCCGCGCCGCAGCCGGTCGCCCATCACGTTCGCCCGCTGGACGAGGCCGTCGCGCTGCACCACGTCGAGCACGCGCAGGCCGACCGCTGCCGGCAGCGGGTCCGACACGTGGGTCGTGTAGAACAGGTAGCCGAGTTCGTGCGCGCGTTCCTCGATCCGCGCGGACGTGACGACCGCCGCGAGCGGCAGCCCCGCGCCGAGGGTTTTCGACAGCGTGAGGAGGTCGGGCGTCACGCCGTCGCGCTGGCACGCGAACATCGTGCCGGTGCGCCCGACGCCGGTTTGCGCTTCGTCGAGGATCAGCAGCATCCCGCGCTCCTCGCACTTGCGCTTGAGCGCCGCCATGTAGCCTTCGGGCAATTCGATGATGCCGCCCGAGCTGAGGATCGGCTCCGCGATGAACGCGGCGAGGTTGCCGCTCGACTGGCGATCGATCAGGTCGAATGCGTAGTCGAGTTCGGCGAGATAGTCGTAGGTGCCGTTGCGCTCGAAGCGCGGCCGGTACGCGAACGGCGCCGGAATCGCGAACGAGCCGACGGCGGCCGGGCCGACGCCCTTGCGGCCGGCGCTGTACGTGGCGGATGCCGCCGCGCCCGTCATCCCGTGCCACGACTGCGCGAAGCCGACGATCTCGTACTTGCCGGTGACGAGCTTCGCCATCCGGATCGCCGCTTCGTTCGATTCCGCGCCGGTGCTCAGCAGCAGCGCGCGATCGAGCCCGGGCGGCGTGAGGTCGGCGAGGCGCGTCGCGAGGTCGACGACGGGGCGCGACAGCATCCCGCTGAACAGGTGATCGAGCTTGCCCGCGTATTCGTTGATGACGGAGACGATCTCCGGATGGCTGTGCCCGAGCACCGCGCTCATCTGGCCCGACGTGAAATCGAGGATCGCGCGGCCGTCCGCGTCGTAGACGAAGCTGCCTTGCGCGCGCTCGATGATCATCGGCTCGAACGTGCCGCCGTAGCGGATCAGGTGCTGCCTGGCGTTGTGCCAGAAGGTTGCGTCGTCGTTCAGGGACATCGGGCTTCTCCGGACAAGGGCCAAGGATCGCTTGCAGTCTAGGCGCCGGTCTGGTTTTATGGAAACGAATAGTTCTTATGCAAGGTAGAAAAGGAGCTAATACCTTGGCACGTTCGCTCGAAATCGACCTGCTGCGCTCGTTCGTCGTCATCGCCGAAGTGCGCTCGCTCAGCCGCGCGGCGGCGCGGGTCGGCCGCACGCAGTCCGCGCTCAGCCAGCAGATGCGGCGGCTCGAGGAAAGCGTCGACCAGCCGCTGTTCCAGCGCACCGGGCGCGGCCTGCTGCTCACGCATCCCGGCGAGCGGCTGCTCGTGCATGCGCAGCGCATCCTGCGGCAGCACGACGAGGCGATGGCCGATCTGTGCGGCACCGGGTTGTCGGGCACGATCCGGTTCGGCTGCCCGGACGATTACGCGGGCGTGTTCCTGCCTTCGCTGCTGCGGCAGTTTTCGAGCCAGCATCCGCAGGCGATCGTCGAAGTCGTGTGCGGGCCGACGCCGCGCTTGCTCGAACAGCTCGACAAGCGGGCGGTCGATCTGGCGATGGTGTCCGTGCCGGACGATGGCTCGGACGGCGACTTCATCCGCCGCGAGCAACTGGTGTGGATCGGCTATCCGGGGCTCGATGCCGCGCGGTTCGATCCGTTGCCGCTCGCGCTGTCCGATCCCGATACGCTCGATCACATCGCGGCCTGTGAGGCGCTGCATCGCGCGGGCCGCGATTATCGCGTCGCGTATGCGAGCAGCAGCCTCGCGGGGCTGACCGCGCTGGTGCGTTCGGGGCAGGCGTTCGCGGTGATGACGCAGACGGCGGTGCCGGCGGATCTGGCCATCCTCGCCAGCGATCGCGGATTGCCGCCGCTGCCGGCGGTCGGCATTACGCTGCGGTTCGACCGGAAGCGGCCGTCGCATCTGACGGCGGCGTTCGCGGAGCATATTCGGGCGGTGTTGCCGGTGCTGTGAGGGCGGGGTAGGGCGTGTGGGTGATCGGTCGAGCGATGCGCCGTTTTCTGATGGAGAGGGGGAATGCTGATGCAGCAGTACCTGCGCCTTGTCTGATAGGGATCGGCACACGAAGCTACGCCACGACCTACGCTCGATCTTTTCAGGACTGGCCGATGCCGACCCATATCAGCCCTTCGGGCCAGCGGAGGATCAATGGCGGCTCAATGCCCCGTTGCGGTCATTTGTCGTCGTCCCGCGCGAATTCCAGATGCGTGCGACCGGTCATTGTGCAGGTCGATCACTGCGTGCGATCAGGTTTCCCTTCAGCGCTGCGCTCATCGGCATCTTGAGATTTGCGCCGCGCGGTGGAATCGGCGATTCGAACCACTT
Source organism: Burkholderia sp. Bp8994 (assembly GCF_003853805.1). NCBI lineage: Bacteria > Pseudomonadati > Pseudomonadota > Betaproteobacteria > Burkholderiales > Burkholderiaceae > Burkholderia > Burkholderia sp. Bp8994. The sequence continues at coordinate 79,024 of NZ_QTQH01000021.1, read as the reverse complement.
TGCGTACAGGCGCGCGAACTCACCGCTCTTCATCAGCCGGGTCAGCGTACCATCGACGAGCCGCTTGAACGCCGGATCATCCTTTCGCACCATACACGCGTACGGCTCGATCTGCAGCGCTTCGCCGACGACTTCCCACATATCCGGGTCGCTAGCATTCGCACGTAGCCCGTAAAGCAGAACGTCGTCGAGTGCGAGCGCCGCCGCTCTGTCGTCCGCAACCTCCTTCAGAGCTTCGGCATAATCCTTTGTCAGCACCACGTCCGCATCGACATGCTGCGCGTCGAGTTGGCGGCGTAAGGCCTTTTCATTGGTGCTCCCGCCGACGGTCGCGACGACCTTGTGTGCGAGATCAGCGTAATCACCGATGTGTGATTCACGTTTGGTCATGAGTCGCGTGCCTGCGTAGAAGTAGTTGGTCGAAAACGTGACCTCCTTGCCGCGCGCCGATGTATTTGTCGTCGATCCACACTCAAGGTCGATGGTGCCGTTGACGAGCAACGGAATCCGGTTTTGCCCGGTAACAGGCACGTAGACGGTATGTAGGTCCGGTTTTCGAAGCGCCTTTCGGACGTCATCGACAATTTCTTCAGTCACGTCCATCGAAAAGCCAACGGCCTTATGCGGCGTCAGCAGATAGCTGAAGGGCACCGCAGCTTCCCGATATGAAACGACGATCTGATTGGTTCGCGCAATCTTCTCCAACGTCTGCGCGTTCGCGGCCGTCAAGGCGGCATGACCTACAAATAATGCGGCGAGCGCGGCAAAGGATCGATGCATCATGATGCCCTCCCTGTTCACGACATATGAGCCCGGCGATACTTTCTTCGACTTGCGAGTCGGATTTGGTTCTGAATCGAACGCGCGCGCTGGAGATGGCCGACCACCGTGCCACACCACTGTAAGCCGAGTTGATCGCACTCCGTTGATCTAGGTCAACCGCATTGCCTCCTTTGACACATCGTTTTGGGATCAATATTTGGCCCAGCCATCCTGTCTCTCGGAAAGCGGAATTGCGCCGACCGCAAGCGTGAAATCCCGGCTAATGAGCACAAGTGATTGGTAAGGGAGCGTTCGACTTCCGTCTGCCAATGACCGTTGGCTTAGCGTTATTCGCCGAGCCACGCGCTTGGCAAATAACGCTTCATGACCGAGAGCGCCAATTCGATGAACGTCCCGGAAAACCGACGTTGAAATCCTCCACGTCAACTTTTCGGAGATTCGTTTGAACGCGAACTATTGGCGAAAAGCGCGCATTTGATTAGCTCCAGTTTGATGGATCCGATCTGTTGTCTTGCATTGCCCTTTGCGGTCTTGCTAGAGTGCAAGGGGTTCCCTGCTGGGAGACGGCCATGCATCTGAAAGTGTTTGCCGCGACATGCGGCGTGCTTTTCGCTTCGACGATCGCTATTGCGCAGGAGAAGCATATCGCCGCATTCGACGCACCAGCGAGCGGAAACAGGTACACGAAGCAGTACATCCTTGAAGTCGGCGATGTGCCTGAGCACAAGCTACGGCTATACGAGTTAGTGCGCAGTTACGGTCGCAAAGACCAGACAATTGAGGGCGTCGTTCTCAAAGAAGCCGTCATCCGCGCCACAAGCGACCTGACCGACCTGAATGGGCTTGGCCGCAGCTACGTCGAATACAGAATGGAGAACGGCGACAAGATTTTTGCTCGCGGATACTTCCTCAACCACAAGCTGCCAGGCAGCGACCGCCTGAAGAACCTCACAGAGTTGGATATCACGGGCGGCACCGGCAAGTTCCGCGGCATTCGTGGCATCGTCCGCGCGGAAACCGTTGCCGACTCCAAGGCCTTCAACCAGAACCGCACCGAATTCGAATATTGGTTCGAGAAGTAGCTACAACGATTGCTTCAAGTCTGCGAGCGCCTTGGCGAATCCGATGTCCCACATCGGGTTGGGCGCTTGAATTCGTTAGTTCGTAGATGCGGGAAGCGGCTGTGATCTCGTCCGTCAGGTTCCGGAGTAATGCAGCCATTCCAACGGCAACTTTCCCGACTCGACGAACGTCCGGAAGTGGCCGAACTGCGCCATACGATGCTGTCGCGCCGCTCCGGCGAGCCGGCGACGTCCGAGCGGCGCAGATCGACCCGAAGGAGACCTTCGATCTTCGCCAAAGCGGCCGTTCGCAATGCGCTAAGCTACCGGTAGCTAGTCCGCCCAGAGAAGAACGTGAACAAAGGGCCCGTTGGGATGTGCAATATCCCGGCGGAGGCGGCTACAACATTTATCCAGGAGGCAGACGTCGTGACAGGTGATCTGGTTCTATCTGCCAAGCGTGTTTGGTACTACTCGGAGTGCGATGAATCCGCATTCTTCGAGTGGCTCGATAAGCTGCCTTGTGTGAAGCGCTATGAAGGCGAGCTAGACGTATTGAGCATCTATGTCGATCAAGCGAAGGTCGATGAGAGTGCTTTGCGCGAGTTGCTTGCTCTGTTCCGGCGTTATGCGGTGGAGATGAAGCAGCTTCGAGTCTTCGACCGAAATGCATTCGCGTCCTGGTTCCGCGATCCACGGGCCTACTGGCATGCCGCGGTGTTTCAAGCCCAGTGACGGATCTCATCGCATGCATGCGGTGCTGCGGTGAACGGGACATCGACTACTCATTAACGCCTCACGTTGTAGTTACCGAGGATACAAAATCCTACCCTCAGGCAGGATGTCTTCTGTGAATGTGCGCACCGATCTTTGTAACGTCGGCTACCTTAAGGTCGTATTCGTAAATCACGAACGTTCGCAGGTTGGGACCGGCGCAGCTCTCATTGTCGGTGATTTACGTGGCTGCCCCGAATGTCCGAAAGTGGCGGTGGATTCAACCGGTCGATGCAACAGCTTGATGGAATCGTTCAGCCGGTGTATCGAAGTTTAGTGTCTTGCGGGGACGTTCGTTGAGCCGTCGGGCAATGGCGTTAAGCTTGGCCTGCGAGTAGGTAGAGAGGTCCGTTCCTTTTGGGAGGTACTGTCTCAGAAGCCCGTTCGTGTTTTCGTTCGTGCCGCGTTGCCAGGGATGCTGGGGATCGCAGAAGTAGACCTTGATGTCCGTCGCGACAGTGAAGCGCTTGTGGCCAGCCATCTCCGTACCCCGATCCCACGTCAGCGATTTATACAATTCCTGCGGAAGCTTGCCGGCGTGTCTTATCAGAGCATTGACGACAGCGTCAGAGTCCTTGCTGGCAATCTTCACCAACATCACGAACCGGGTCTGGCGTTCGACGAGTGTTGCAATCTGACTGTTGGCGTTGCCGAACAGAAGATCGCCTTCCCAGTGCCCGGGTATTGCTCGATCCTCGGCCGTGCCCGGGCGTTCACTGATCGATATGGCATCGCGGATGTTCGTGCGGTCCTCGGTCTTTAGTGTGTGTTGACGCGATCGACGCATGGCCCGAGAACGGCGCAGGTGTTCCAGCAGTTCTCTTTTCAGCGCACCACGGGCCTGGATATAGAGGCTCCGATAGATAGTCTCGTGCGACACCTGATAGTCCTTGTTGACCGCATACACGTGCTTGAGCCAACCCGCAATCTGCTCCGGCGACCACTGCAATCGGAGCTTGCTTGCCACAACCTGGGCGAGTGTCCGATTCCTGACCAGCTTACATGTCTTTGGGCGCCGTGCGCGGTCCCAGGCGAGCGCGTCGGCCTGGGTCGCCCGATAGTACTGCCTTCCGCCATTTCGCTGCACTTCGCGGCTGATAGTAGATGGCGCACGTCCTAACCGCGCCGCTATCGATCGAATCGACTGGCCGGCGACGACTGCGCGCGAGATTTCCTCGCGTTCGGCAAGCGTCAAGGCCAGCTTTGAACGGTGTCGAGGCGCTGGCTGTATTCCGCCAGTCCTGACGAGAATCCCCTGAATAGAGGAATGGTGGCGATCGAACAGTTGGGCAATCTGATGAAGCGTGTCACCCTTGCGCCACCGCTCCCACATCAGGGCCTTTTGAGTCTCGGTGTAGTAGATCCTGCGCCGCTGTTTCATTTGCAACACCTCCACTGCATACGCAGCGTCTAGTGTGTTGCATCGACCGGTTGAATCCGCCGCCGGACTGCGACGGCGGCAATACATCGAAAAATGTTTTCAGTTGCGTTTCTGAACGACGCACCCCCAACCATCGTAGGTCAGCCCAAAAAATGCAGAGATACACGTCATGAATCCCGACACAGCTAAAATATTGTGCTGGAGAACTGGCATATTGATGAAGACTAGGACGCGAAAATGGTCGTCGACTTGTTCCACCGAAGCGCGGCCGTACTGGTAGTCGTTAATGAAACCGGAAACAATCGATGCCTTTTCGGCAGACGGTGCGATCAGGCAAAAATCGACTTCGCGAGGTACGCCAAAGTCGTCTCCTTGTGCATCCATTACACGCAATTGATCAACGTCAGCAACTGCAGTTTCCATCAAAGTCTCGATAACTGACACGGCTTTCCCCTCTTTTTTGTATCGTTGAATATTTTCAATGACGACCATGATCGAGTGCTTACTGTCGATTTGCATATCGTGGATTTCACCATGCTACCTGCGGTGAACGTCGGGAGAGATGTTGTTCGTTGTCGACGATCTACGATCTGACACCGAATGACCCTTCTTGGCCGACTGCCGCCCGACGCGGTCGGCCGTAGCCGACGGCGGATTCAGCCAGTCGCTTTCCTCTACAGCGGACGTTCAAGCTTTACGTTGCACATGCCCAGATCGACCACTGGCCCAGAATCCTCAACCAGTAAATCCACGATCTGCTCGCTGACGAGCTCAGCCCAACAGCGATATTGCCCAGCCCCGGGGTGAAATCGATCACGGGCCATCTCGAGCGGCTTTGCTGCCCAATCAAGCGATATATAGCGCGCGGCAGCGTCCTGGCTAATCCACCGCCGCAGCGTGCGGTCCAGAGACGCGGCATATCGGCCCAGGTACCAGCGCAGCGGGTGCTGCGCCGCTGGCAGAATTCGCAATGGCGGTAGCCCTGTTGCTACCAGACCGAATGCGCCGGTGCGACGGCGGACTTCTTCAACCAGTCGCCGATAGTCTTGCAGGAACTGGCGTGGCGAACGTTGCGACGTTACATCGTTAGTACCCAATGCGGTCACGAGAAAGTCCGCCGGCTGTAATTCGCTCTGCCTTAATAGCGCTAGAGACTCTTCAGTGTTGACACCCGACTTTGCCACCAGTTGCCATGTAACGGGCCTGCCCAGTTTGATAGCCAGCATTTTGGCGACCGGTTGCGCTAATGCCTGTACCTGATCGTCGACCCCCACTCCTGCCGCCGACGAGTCACCGACAACCAGAATTCGCAAGGCCGGTTGCAGGGCCTCTCGCGAGCCTTCCCTGCCGCAACGAGGCCCTGCTGCTTCCGGTAGGCGTAGCGCCGTTCGCCTTAGCCTGCGTGCCTGTATCACCAGAATTGGGCCGAGGACAAACTTGTAGAGTGGCAACATTTTCAGTTCAGATCAGAAGAGGAACAACGGTAGCCCCATGCACGTTTTGACACGGTCTGGGCCGAACCCGGCCCCGACGATGAGCCGGCAATGCGCTCTGCCGATGATGCTTCCGAATCCGACAGTACTCGACCCATCGCGGTCAGACGGTCAACACGGAATCATCGGCTTTTGGAAATCACGTCACTCATGTAGTTATTCAGATCGCGAAAATCCTGAACGGTCCAGGAGTGCGGCGCAAGCTTTACGCCGTTTTCCCTCAAAGTTCTCGGAATCAGGTCCCCGTTCGGACGAAGTATTACCGATGAAACAATGACGCCTGGATAATCATGGAGTCGCTTTTTGAACGCAGCAGTTGTGAGGTCAGGCGTGGCAGGATTGCTTTTCTTGGCCAATGGCCCGGTGCCCGTGATATCTGCGCCATGGCACATCGCGCATCTTTGTATATAGAGATTTTTCCCGTTGATGTTTTGCGAGAAGGATGGTGAAGGTTGAGTCAACACCAACGCTCCTAGCGAAGCGATCAACAATTCTCTCGTTTTCATTTGGTCTTGTCGTATCACGCAGATTGCTGTGCCTGGGAGTATAAACGCGTGATCGTGGAATGGTCGCTCTTGGCCGTACATGGAAATTGGCCGATCAGCCTGACTGGAGGTTGGCTACGCAATCGTTGATTGCCTGTTCGAACTGCGGATTGGATAAATCGACACCGACACGCGCAAGCGAAAGCAGCAATTGCTCCGCAGCCGACAGCCGCTACCGCCGCCAACCGGCGTTGCAGGCGGCCGTCACGGCCGCGATGATGGGCGCCGTCGAGAAGAGCCGTGCGGGCATCGCGGCTGGCGTGCTCCATGCGAGCAGGCAAAGCGGCTCCGCATTCGGCGTGGCGATCTTCGGCGCGCTGATGAGCACCGCGCAGACCCCGGGGGGAGGCGTGCGCGTCGCGATCTTCGTTGCGACCGGGTTGTCGCTGGCGGCGGCTGGATGCTGGCGCATCACGCTCGGGCGGGCAGTCCGCGAGCCGAAACCCGCAATCTGATTCCATTCACTCGAACAATTCAACCGGATCGCCCGTCGGACGCGGTCTGCGACGCCGTGTCGGCGCGCATTGCCGGGCCGCCGTTTCGCGCATCGACGGCGCGACGCCAGCCGGCAGCCGCGTCTCGTTCTTCGATGACGCGCCGGTCCACGCATCGGACCGGTTTGCCGATGCAATAAAAAACCGCGAAGCCTTTCGCTGTCGCGGTTCTTTTAACGTGCCCGAAACACGGAGCAACCGTGTTCCGCTGCCGACGGCGAGACTCGAACCCGCACAGCTTTCGCCGCTACCCCCTCAAGGTAGCGTGTCTACCAATTCGGCGGCTATCTGATCTGGCGACTGCATTTGCGCTCACGGAGGTCGCTGCGCATGGCGGCCGACAAATCCGCCGGTGTCGTCGCGTGCCTATGTGCTCTCTGCATAGGAAATACCGAAACTTTGCATTGGACCGCATATTTTGCGATTTCTAGAATCGGGCGAACGTCGAGCCTTGTTCGACAGGTTCGTTCAGCCACGTCGCGCTTGCCGCGCGGCAGCAATCCCCGAGGAATCGTTCCATGCAGATCAGTACACCCGTCGCCGCACTGTCCGAGGACATGAAAGCGTGGCGTCGACAGATTCACAGTCGTCCGGAAATCGCGTTTCAGGAAACCGGCACGGCAGCGTTCGTCGCGGAGTTGCTGCGCTCGTTCGGCATCGATACGCATACCGGAATCGGCCGCACCGGCGTGGTGGGCGTGATCGACGGTAACGGCGGGCCGGGCCCCACGATTGCGTTGCGCGCCGACATGGATGCGCTGCCGATCCAGGAGGAAGGCCGGCCGGTTTATCGCTCGGTCCATCACGGACTGTTTCATGGCTGCGGTCACGATGGACACACCGCGATCCTGCTCGGCGCGGCGAAGCTGCTGGCCGGCCATCGCCAGTTCAAGGGGCGGGTCGTGCTGGTATTCCAGCCGGCCGAGGAAATCGTCAAAGGCAGTCAGGCGATGCTCGACGATCAGTTGCTCGCGCGTTTCCCGTTCGACGAAATCTATGGGTTGCACAACCATCCGCAGCTCGAACCGGGCAAGATCGGCGTGCGCGTCGGATCGCAGCTTGCCGCGGTGGATTTTTTCTCGATCGAGATTCGCGGCACCGGCAGTCATGGCGGAACGCCGCATCGTAGCGTCGATCCGATCGCCATCGGCGCGTTGCTCGTCACCGCATTGCAGACCGTCGTCAGCCGCGCGATCGATCCGCTCGACAGCGCGGTGCTGAGCATCTGCCAGTTCGTTGCGGGGGCGACGGCGAACGTCATTCCCGATCGCGCGTCGCTGCAAGGCACCACGCGCGCGCTGTCGCCGCTGGCGCGCGAACGCGTGCATCGGCGCATGCGAGAGATCTGCGACGGCGTTGCGCTATCGCACGGATGCGCGATCGATCTCGACGTTTCGCACGGCACGCCGGCCACGATCAATGCGGAAGCTCCGGCGCGATGTGTCATGGCGGCTGCCGATACCGTGGTCGGCGCCGCGAACGTGCTGACCGACGTGGCACCGTTGATGGCGGGTGACGATGTCGCGCGCTTTCTCGAGGCGCGGCCCGGTTGTTATTTCTTTCTCGGGCAGGGCGGTCACATGTGCCATCACCCCGAATACGACTTCAACGACGACGTGGCACCGATCGGCGTCGCGATTTTCGACGAAGTCGTGCGTCGCCGTCTCGGCGTTTGACGGAAAGCGTCGCGCGACCGAAGCATTCATAAAAAATGGAGGAGAACATCATGGAACGTGCAACGTTTCGCGCCCGGCGGACGATGGCCTCGCTGTCGGCAGGCGTGTGCGCCGCGGCCGCAACGGGCGCGGCATGTGCGGCCGAAGCACCGGCGCAGCGCGTCGCAAGCGGGTATACGCTTGCGCCGTTTCTGCTCTTCGTTGCGTTGACGCTCGGCATTACGTACTGGGCATCGCGTCGCAACCGCTCGGTTTCGCAGTTCTATACGGCCGGCGGAAGTGTCACGCCGTTGCAGAACGGCTTCGCGCTCGCAGGCGACTACATGTCCGCATCGTCGTTCCTCGGTGCGGTCGGCATGATGGCCGGCTCGGGCTACGACTCCATCATTTACGGCGTCGGCACGCTGATCGGCTGGCCGATCCTGCTGTTTCTCGTCGCGGAACCGCTACGCAATCTCGGACGCTTCACGCTCGCCGATGTCGTCGCATTCCGTCTCGCGGAGCGTCCGGTTCGGAGCCTTGCCGCCGTGAATTCGCTGGTGATCGTGCTGTTCTATCTCGTCATCCAGCTGGTCGGCGCCGGCAAGCTGATCCAGCTGCTGTTCGGCGTGCCTTACATGGTGGCGATGCTGGCGGTTGGCGCACTGGTGCTCGTGTACGTGCTGATCGGCGGGATGCTGGCCACCACGTGGGTGCAGATCGTCAAGGCGGTGCTGATGGTCGCGATCGGTACGTATCTGGCGTTCAAGGTGCTGCAGGCGACCGGCTTCAGCGCCAGTCGGCTGATCGCCACGGTGGTGCAGTCTCATCCGGCCGGCTCGGCCGTGCTGGCGCCGAGCCGGCTCGTCACGAATCCCGTGGATGCGATTTCGCTCGGCATGTCGTTGATCTTCGGCATGGTAGGCCTGCCGCATATCCTGAGTCGCCTGTTCACCGTGCGTGACGGCGCCGCGGCCCGGCAATCGGCGTTCTACGCAACCGCGCTCATTGCGTGGTTCTATACCGCGGTCGTCGTGATCGGCGCGGGTGCGATCGTATTCGTGCTCCGCAATCCCGCTTTCCTGGATCCGGTCACGCACACGCTGATCGGCGGCGGAAACATGACGGCGATGCATCTGAGCCATTACTTCGGCGGCGACGTGTTCCTCGGCATCATGTCCGCAGTTGCGTTCGCAACGATCCTGGCGGTCGTCGCGGGCCTCACGATTTCGGGCGCATCGGCGGTCGGTCACGATCTGTACAAGCGCATCCTGTGCCGGGGGCAAGCCGATCCGGCACGCGAACTGGCGGTATCGCGCCGGGCCACGTTCGTACTGGTCGCGGCCGCGCTGCTGCTGTCGCATCTCGTGCAAAACCTGAACATCAGCTTCCTGGTCGGGCTCGCGTTCTCCATTTCGGCGAGCACCAACTTCCCGATCCTGATGCTGTCGATGTTCTGGCGAGGATTGACGACGCGCGGCGTACTGGCTGGCGGGATAGTCGGGTTGGTGTCGTCGGTCGGGCTGCTCGTGACCGGGCCGACAATCTGGGTGGGCATCCTGAAGCACGACAGCGCGCTCTTTTCGTACGCGAATCCGACCCTGTTCTCGATGACGCTGGCGTTCGGCGTCGCATGGCTCGCATCGATTACCGACTCGTCCGCTCGTGCGGCGGCGGAGCGCGCGGGATTCGATGCGCAGATGTTCCGCAGCGCGACCGGAATCGGCATCAGCGCTCCCCAAACTCACTGATCACTGGAGCAACCATGTCGAACGTCAATCACCCGGCAGTCGTCGCGCGCAGCACCGATGCGAACGCAAGCGTCGACGCACGCACGCGCGACGTGGCCCGTCTGGTCCGGCGTCGCACACGCCTGAGCATCGGCATGAGCGTGCTCGTGCTGGGCATCTACTTTGCGTTCATCCTGACCGTCGCGTTCGCTCCGGCCGTGTTGACACGCCACTTCCCGGTCGAATCGCCGATGACGGTCGGGATCGTCGTCGGGATCGGGCTTTACTGGTTCTGCGCGATCGCAACGGGCGCGTACGTGTGGATAGCCGGCCGCTGGATCGACCCGCTCGTCGGGCGGATTGCCCGATGAACGGGCGGGCGCGTCCGGGTTCGCGATGACGAAGCCCGTTGCGCGGTCGCATGGCGACCGGTACGAATCGATATGCCGTGCTGTCGGAACCACGCCGATTTGTCCGGGACTCGCCGTCTAGCCGAATGGATGTCCTGATCGTCGTGCGCCGCGGTAGTCCAAGGTCACAACGCGTCGTTCGCGCAATCCACATCAGAGCCGTGTCTCCTTGTGCGCGTGTCAGTCATGAAACTGATACGCGCTTTTTTTTGACGAGGATGGCCATGTCGGTCGTGACCGACATGATCGAAGCGCCCGCTCGTGCGTTCCTCACACAGTCATCGGAGGGGCATGCAACTCTTGCATCGCCGGACGACAAGAATCTCATTGGATGGTGATTTTTTAGCTGAATACGATGCATCGCGGTCTCGAAGATTCACGCGGACGCATGCTCCGGTGCCGCGCATGCGATGAAGAAAATCGGTTTTCCAACGATTCGGTATGCGAAATGGATATGCCGTAACGAGCGGGAATGCGTGGAGCCGGATCGCAGCGCAATCCAATCAATGATGGGACGACATGAAAAACAGAAAATCAGTGAGGAGACTGGCGACGACCGCGTTGACGCTTGCGTGCGCGACGGGGGCGGATGGCGCCCGCGCGCAGAGCTCGGTGGTCATGTACGGCATCCTGGATATCGGCATCCAGAGCTTGACCAACGCCGGATCGAACGGGAAGTCGTCGCTTGGCATGCTGGGCAGTGCGTTTCTGCCGTCCCGCTTCGGCATCAAGGGCGACGAGGATCTCGGCGGGGGCTACGGTGCAATCTTTCAGCTCGAAAACGGCTTCGACCTCGGCAAGGGCACCCTCGTGACGCCGGGCACGTTGTTCAACCGCCTTTCGAGCGTCGGGTTTCGATCGCCTTATGGCCGGCTGACGTTCGGGCGGCAATACAGCGTACAGTTCGACAAGACGGTGCTCTATGATCCTACGTATTTCGCCAACGACTCGACGCTTTCGCTGAACGCGATCCCGCTGGCGACGCTGAGGCTGAACAATGCGGTGAAGTTCCAGTCGCAGCCGTTTTACGGATTCAATGTCGAGGCTGAATATGGCTTCGGTCAACAACTTCCGGGCAACGGCCTGGCCGGCCGGTATGTCGGTGCGGCGCTCGAATATGACCGGGGAGCGCTTGCCGCTCGCGTGCTTTACGAGCAGAGTCGCGGTGCGAGCGCAGGCGGCATCGATGCGTCGGGGCGGGTCGATGAGCGGTACAGCGCGGCGCTTCGTTATACGGTGGGCGGCGTGACCGTTGCCGCGGGCGTCACGCGCGTGGTCGGAGACCTCCAGTTGACGCCGCGCGGCATGGCTTACTGGGGCAGTGCGAAGGGTTTCGCGACGCCGACGATTCAATGGTACGTGCTGGGCGGCCGCTACGCGTTCCAGAGCACGCCGGGGCATCCGACGCTGTTGGTCGGCGGAGGCGAGTATCTGCTGTCGAAGGCGACGTTTCTGTATGCGCATGTCGGCACGGTCTGGAACTCCGGCGAGAGCGCGTTCGGCGTCAACAGCTTTTCCAGTGTGGGCCAGCCTGGCAAGAGTCAGGTCGGCGTGAGCGTCGGCATTCATCACCGGTTCTGATACGGCACACGGGCGCCACGATCGAGCCGTTGCGGCGAAGGGCGCGACTATACTTTCCGCACGTGGGCAGGTCGCTGCCCGTGAACGCCTGATTTCACATGAACCTTCGCAAACTGCAACATGTCCTCGCGCTCGCTCGGTGCCAGAATTTCAGTCGCGCTTGCGCGGAGGTGCACCTGAGTCAATCCGCGCTGTCACGCAGTATCCAGTCGATCGAAGCGGAGTTCGGTATTTCGCTGTTCGATCGCGGCGCGCAACGTATCACGCTGACGCCGCACGGCAAGGTATTCGTCGAGCGGGCGCGCCGGATCGATTTCGAAGTGCGGGAGCTCAGGCGCGACCTCGCGCTGCTCGAGCGCGGGGAGTTCGGCGATCTCTGCATCGGGCTGGGCGCGACGCCAGCCGCGCTGCTCAGGCAACCCATCCTGACGTTCGGGGCCGTTAATGCGCCCCAAGTACGCGTGGTACTCAAGCGAGGCAATACTGCCGACCTGCTCGGCATGTTGCTGGCGGAGCGCATCGACATGTTCGTTGGCGATATCGCGTCGCTCACGCAGCAGCCGGAAATCGAGATCGTGCCGCTGCCGAGATGGCGGGCCGCATTCTTCTGCGGTCACGCGCATCCGCTCGCGGGCATGGCTGGCGTATCGCCCGAGAATCTATTGAAGTATCCGGTCGGCTGCACGCATCTGTCGAAGTACGCGCTCGACGATCTTCAGCAGCATCTCGGATATCCAATCGCGGATCGCATCAAGCTCCAGAGCGACGATTTCGGCGAGCTGGAGGCGGCGGCAGCCGTCAGCGATGTCGTCATTCTTGGCAGCCGGCCAGTATTCGACGAGGCGGTTCGGGCGGGAAGGTTGCATCCGGTGCCGCTCGATCCGCCGCTGGCTGGTTCGGCCTGTTTCGGGATCGTCACGCTCGCGGGCAGAACCCAGTCTGCCACGATGCTGAGAATCAATGCCTTGGTGCAACGTGTGTTCGACAATTTCGCGGAGGACTTGCCGACACGCTAGCTCGGTGAGCGGGGGCCTGTTGCTCTATGAGGCGGGCGATATCGACACGGTGCGGCGACTCGTGCACGAAGCCCGTTCAACACGGAAGGGGTCTGGAGGACGGTCGATATCCGCTTTTTTTCCTGAACCGGGCAGACGAGCATTGATGCGTGTTTTGCGTGCGGCTCATCGTATCCGGGAGGTGCGGATGCGAAAGGGCGCATGCGGATGCGGGCCGCCGTTTGCGCAGTCTCGCCGGCCGGGGTTGCCTCGGTCGTTGCGCAGCGGACAACAAAAAACCCGCGAAGCCATGCGCTGTCGCGGGTTCTGCAAATGCACGAAACACGGAAAAACCGTATCTGGTGCCGACGGCGAGACTCGAACTCGCACAGCTTTCGCCACTACCCCCTCAAGATAGCGTGTCTACCAATTTCACCACGTCGGCACTTCAGTACTGCAAGGGGCGCAATTCTAGCGCCACATTGCGCGTTTGTGAAGGGGGTGTGACGCGATCGCGGGGCAGGCGAGGGGGAACCCGGTAAAATTCGCCGGATCGATCCGACGATCCTCGCAACCGCAACCCGTTTTCTCCCCGTGACGACGACCCTCGAACAACTGCAGGCCGGCCAGCTGTCGGGCGCCCGGCAACTGAAGCTTGCGTGCGGGCTGACCGAATTCCCGCGCGAGATCTTCGATCTGGCGGATACGCTCGAAGTGCTCGACCTGTCCGGCAATGCGCTGTCCGCGCTGCCGGACGACCTGTCGCGGCTGCATCGCCTGCGCATCCTGTTCGCGTCCGGCAATCGCTTCACCGAATTTCCTGAAGTGCTCGGCACGTGCGCGCAGCTCGACATGATCGGCTTCAAGGCGAACCGGATCCGCACGGTGCCGCGCGACTCGCTGCCGCGTGCGCTGCGCTGGCTGATCCTGACCGACAACGAAATCGACGCGCTGCCCGCCGAGATCGGCGATTGCGCGCGCCTGCAGAAGCTGATGCTCGCGGGTAACCGGCTGCGTGCGTTGCCGCCCGAAATGGCCGCCTGCCGTGCGCTGGAGCTGGTGCGGCTGTCGGCGAACCGGCTCGACGCGCTGCCGGACTGGCTGTTGCGCCTGCCGCGCCTCGCGTGGCTCGCGTCGGCGGGCAATCCGTTCGGCGCCGCGCCGGAAGCCGCGGCTTCGGCCGAGCCGGGCGTCGCGGACATCGACTGGAGGTCGCTGACCTGCGACGAGAAGCTCGGCGAAGGCGCGTCGGGCGTAATCTACCGCGCGCAATGGCGTGTGGACGGCGCCGTGCCGCGAGCGGTCGCGGTCAAGCTGTTCAAGGGCGCGGTGACGAGCGACGGCCTGCCCGATTGCGAAATGGCCGCCTGCCTGCACGCCGGGCGCCATCCGAACATGATTCCGGTGATCGGCAAGGTGCGCGGTCATCCGGACGGCACGCACGGCCTCGTGATGGCGCTGGTCGATCCGGCGCTGACCAACCTCGCCGGGCCGCCGAGCTTCGCGTCCTGCACGCGCGACGTGTATGCGGCCGATGCGCGATTCGCGCCGGCCGACGCGCCGCGGATCGCGCTCGGCATCGCGTCGGTCGCCGCGCATCTGCACGCGCGCGGCATCATGCACGGCGACCTGTACGCGCACAACATCCTGCACGACGGCAAGGGCGGCGCGCTGCTCGGCGATTTCGGCGCGGCGTCGGTCTACGACGTGAACGACCGCGAGCGCGCGGCGCGGCTCGAACGGCTGGAGGTCAGGGCGTTCGGTCATCTGCTCGGCGAGTTGCTGGCGCGCTGCGAGCCGCCTGCGTGGGAAGGCTCGCACGCACTCGACGCGCTGGCGGCCGCGTGCCTGAACGAAGATATCGACGCGCGGCCGTCGTTCGGCGAGATTGCGGCAGCGCTGGCCGAATCGAAGGGCTGACGATTCCGCCCGCGCCGCGGCGCGGGCCGTCGCCGTGCGGATGCTTACGCCTGCCGCGCGGTCAGCAGCTTGATCCCGAGCCCGACGAACAGCAGCCCGCTCGCGCGCTTGGCCGCGCGTACCCACGGGCTGATGCCGATGCCGCGATGGAGCCGGCGCACGCCGAACGAATAGACGCTGTGCACGATGACGACGGTGCAGGCGATCGTCGCGTACATCGCGACGAACTGCATCGCGAGCGGGCGATCGTGCGCGATGAACTGCGGCATGAATGCCGACAGGAAGATCATCGTCTTCGGATTGCTGCCCGACACGAACAGCGCTTCGCGGAACAGTTTCCTGCGGTCGGGCTCGACGATCGCGGCCTTGCCGTCCGGCGAACGGGGGTTGCGCCCGCCGCGCAGTTGCCGGATGCCCAGATAGATCAGATACGCGGCGCCGACGACCTTCATCGCGATGAACAGCGGCGGCATCTCGGCCAGCACGGCGCCGACGCCGAACGCGACGAGCATGACCACCGCGCCTTGCGCGACGAGGTTGCCCGCGATCGTCGCGGCGGTGCCGCGCGAGCCGTAGCGCACCGTGTTGCGGATGACGAGCAGCACGTTGGGGCCCGGCGACAGCGTGGTGGCGAGATAGGCTGCGGCAAACAGCAGCCAGGTCTGAATGGACATGCGGCGCTCCGAAAGGCGGGTTCTGCGGTCGGGGTGAATCCGTGCATGATGCCACGGCGGCGCGGTTCACCCCGACACACGGCGTCAACGCGCGCCGCGCACGCAGTAGGCGGCGATCGACGACGGCGAATCGATCGCGGACGGCCGCGTCATCCATGCGATCCACCCCGCCCATAACCCGCAGACGATCAGCACGGCGACATTCAGCGGCGTCCGGTAGCGGACGATCAGGTTGGCCAGCGGCAGGCGTTCCTTGCTCATGTGCATCTCCTTCGGTCGTTGCGCAGGCGGCGTTACTGGCCGATGTAGGACGGCGCCTTCGCGTCGCAGGTCACGGACGCCGTCGCGCCGTCGGCGAAATGCAGCCGCAACGGCACCTTCGCGCCGGGCGCGACGGGCTGGCGCGGCTCCTCGAGCATCACGTGATAGCCCTTCGGCCTGAACGTCACCGTGCCGTGCGCGGGCACGTCGACCGCTTCGACGTGAACCATCTTCGCGGTACTGCCGGCCGTCTGCGTTTCGTGCATCATCGCCATCCCGAACGCGGGCGTATCGATGCCAGTGAGCGTGACGGGCTTGTCGCCGTCGTTCTTCAGCGTGAAATAGCCGGATGACGGCACCGTCGCCGGCATCGTGCGGATCCAGCATGCATCGGCCTGGACGGCCGACGCGGCGAACGTGGCGGGCGCCTGCAGCGCCAGCAGGGCGAACAGCAGGCTGGTCGGAATCGAGGGTTTCATTGTTGGTGTTCCTGATCGGGTAGGGAAGCGGGCAGCGTGTGCGTTACTTCAGCGTGAACGCGTAGCGGCCCTGCGTGCGATGGCCGTCGCTCGCCACCGCGACCCACGCGACCGTGTACGTGCCGGGCGTCAGGTTCGCCAGTGCGACATGCATCCGCTTCCGGTTGCCGGCGTCGACCGCGGATTTCCCGTCGGCGACCGACCGTCCGTGGCTGTCGGTGACGGCGATCGAACTGAATGCGGGTTCGAGCGTTTCGCTGAAGTCGATCGTGACCGCGTGCGGCGCGCTCGACAGCGTGGCGTCGGCGGCCGGTTCCAGGGTTTTCGGGTGCGCGTGCGCGTGTGCGGCCTGGGCGACGACGAAGCCGAGAGCGACGAGTGCGCCGCGGAGGAATGCAGTGGTTTTCATGACGGGATGATCCGGTTGGAAATGATAAGGAAAACGATGTATTCGAATTCGGCACGCGGCCGCGCGTTCACGCGCGCGCAACGGCCTGAAGCGGACGAGCGCACGCACGGCACGGCGCCGCGAGCAATACGGTCGAACATGATCGTCCTTCGAAACGTGACACGGCATGCACGCGCGGACGCGTGCGGACGGCGCGATGCGCTGCGGCATCACGCGCGGTGACGACGAATCAGGACGCGAGCGGCGGGGCGCGCGGCTGCGCGGCCGTGAGCGGCAGCGCGCGGCGCAGGCTTTCGAAGCGGGTTGCTTCGCGGTGCTGGAGCGGGTGGACGTTGGCCGCGAACGTCAGTTCGGGCGCGGGCAGGGCCGGCGTATGGGCGAGCAGGCTGCAATAGCCGCAGGCCTGCAGATGCGCCTGCAGGCTTTTCGACGACGCATCGCCGGCGTGGCCACCGTCAGCCGGCGCGGCCGTGCAGTGGCCGGCAAGCAGCGCGTCGACGCGGCCTTGCGTCGTCAGCGCCTGCGAGATCGTCGGCGCGAGCGCCGTCATCAGGATGGCGAGCATCCCGATCAGACTGACGATCTTCCGGAAACGACGACTCAGCATGCGATGCGCGGGGCGGCGTAGGGTAACGATGGAGCGGATTATGCCATGCACCCGCGGCTAGGGCATGCGGGCACGTGGATACCGGGAATGACGCGCGGCGCGCTCACGCGTGCTTCGCCAGATATTTCGTGATCAGCATCATCTGCGCGGCCCAGCCGTGATCGTTCATCTCGCGCGCCTTCGCACGGCGCGCTTCGATCAGCTGGTCGAAACCCGTCTCGGTGACCGTCAGCAGCGTGCCGCCGTCCTTTTCCGCGAGCGCGAACGTGACGAGCGTCATCGGCTCGGACGTGTAATCGAAGTTCGGGTCGATCGCGAACGGATGCCAGCGAAAGGAGAACAGTTGTTTCGGCTCGACGCGATCGACGACGATTTCGAACACAGTGCCCGCATACGGCTCCTGTGCCTTGGCGATGTCGTCGTCGACGCGCGTCGGCGTGATGCGGCCGAACAGCGGCTGGTCGGGCACGAACGGCCCGTCGAACGACACGCCGAACCAGATGCCGAATTCGCCGGCATTGCTGACGGCTTCCCAGACGCGCGCCAGCGGCGCGGCGAGCAAGGCTTGTTTCTCGATGCGATCGGTGGACTGGGTCATCATCTTCTCCAGGCAGGCATCATCGTTGCGGGACGGCGCGCGGCCGCGCGCCGCGTTCAGTCGATCATGACCGCATCGGGCACGTCGAGCACGACATCCGAAGTCGCGACGGCCACGCACGGCAGCGTATAGCCGTCGGCCTTTTCCTCGCGGCTCAGGCCCGGCCATTCGATCGTATAGCGTACGCTGCCGCTGACGATCCTGCACAGGCAGCTTCGGCACGTGCCGTTGCGGCACGAGCGCGGCAGCCTGACGTGCGCGAACGCGGCGGCCTCGAGCAGCGTCAGCGAATCGGGCGCGTCGAACGTCGCGCCGAGCGGCTCGATGCGCACGAGAGGCGGGTGGTCGGGATCGGTCATGGGTGAAAGCGGGCGGCGAATCGGCAGCGAAGCGAGGAAAGGCAGCGCGATGCCGGAAGGCAACGCAAGCGCCAAGCATACCCGAAGCCGCCTGCGGCCGGCGCCCGTCGGGCGGGCAACCGGCCCGGAACGTGTCAGTGCCGGCGCAGGTAGCGGTACACGGTATTGCGGGCGAGCCCGAGCTCCCGCGCGGCGGCCGATACGTTGCCGCCGTGCCGTGCGAGCACGGCATCGATCACCGCGGCCTGGTGGCTCTGCAGCGTCGTCGCTTCGCGCACGTCGGCCGGTGCGGCTTGCGCCGCGGGTGCGTCGTCGCAGTCGAGCCAGAAATCGTCGGGCAGGTGCGCGAGCGTGATTTCGGCTTCGTCTTCGGCGAGCATGCCGGCCGTGCGCAGCACGTTGGTCATTTGCCGCAGGTTGCCGGGCCAGCGGTGCCGCATGAACGCGTCGAGCACGTCGGCCGCGAGGCGGCCCGGCATCGGCTCGCTGCGCGCCAGCCGCGCGAGGATCCGCTCGACCAGCGCGGGCAGGTCGGTGCGCGCGGCGAGCGGCGGCAGCGTGACCGCGAGCCCGTTGATCCGGTAGAACAGGTCTTCGCGGAAGGTGCCTGCGGCGATCATCGCGCGCAGGTCGCGGTGGGTCGCGCAGACCACGCGCACGTCGACCGGCACCGCGCGTGCGCCGCCGAGCGGCATCACCGCGCGCTCCTGCAGCACGCGCATCAGCCTGACCTGCTGCGCGAGCGGCATGTCGCCGATTTCGTCGAGAAACAGCGTGCCGCCGTCGGCCTGCACGATCTTGCCGGGGCTGCCGCGCTTGCGCGCGCCGGTGAACGCACCGTCCTCGTAGCCGAACAGTTCGGCCTCGATCAGCGAATCCGGCAGCGCCGCGCAGTTGACCGCGACGAACGGGCCGTCCGCGCGCGGCGATGCCTGGTGCAGCGCACGCGCGAGCCATTCCTTGCCGGTGCCGGTCTGGCCGAGGATCAGCAACGGCAGGTCGCGTCCGCGGATCTTCGCGACGCGTTCGAGCACGGCGGCCATCCGCGCATCGCCGGTGTCGAGCGTCGCGAACGTGATCGCGTCGGGGTCCGGCGCCCGCGTGCGCACGGCGGGGGCGGGCGGCGTGACGGCGACGGCCGTCTTGTGCGCTTCCGCGAATTCGCAGCGGGCGAGCACGCGCACGCCGGTCGACAGCGTGAGGCGGAACGGTGCGCCGGCCGCGCGGGCCGCCTGCTGCGCGAGTTGGCCGAAGTGCATGCCGAACAGCGCGTCGCAGCCTTGATGCTGCAATGCATCGAACGTCGCGCCGAGCTGGAATTGCGCGCTCCGGTTCGCGGCGATCAGCCCGCCGTCGGGGCCGAACGCGACGAGCCCGGCGAACAGCGAGTCGACGCAATCCTCGTGGGCGTGGAAGCGCAGCCGCAGCGCCTCCGCGCACTGGTTCGCGAACAGGTGGTTCTCGATCAGCTGCGCGGACATCCGCACCAGCGCGAGCGTATGGGGGCTGAAGCCGCGCGGGTCGCCGCTCACGTCGAGCGTGCCGAGGGTACGGCCGAACGGATCGATGATCGGCGCGCACGAGCAGGTGAGGATATGGTTCGCGCGCAGGAAGTGTTCCGAGCCGTGCACGGCGACCGCCTGGCCCGATGCGAGCGCGGTGCCGATCGCGTTGGTGCCGCGCGCGCCTTCGGCCCATGACACGCCGGTGCACAGCGCGACGCGGTTCGCCTTCTCGATGAAGTCCGCGTCGCCGATGCTGTGCAGGATCACGCCGTCGGCATCGGTGAGCAGCACGAGGCTTTGCGTGTCGGCGATTTGCGCGTGGAGGTCTTCCATCACCGGGCGCGCGTGCGCGAACAATGCGTGGTTCGTGTCGAGCAGTTCGCGCAGCGCGAGCCGCGACAGCGGCGAGAAATCGGGGCGCTCGTTCGCGCGCAGGCCGACCGCGGTCGAACGGGCATGCGCCTGCGCGAGCAGGTCGGTGCGGCCCGCGGTGGCGGGCAGCACGAAAGATTGAGGCATGTCTTGTCTCCTGTCGGCCCAAGTTAGCGCTTCAGCGCTTACTTGGGCCCCATGCTTCGCGGTCGGCCCAAGTTGACGCTTTAGCGCTTACTTGGGCCCCATGCTTCGCGGTCGGTCCGAGTTAGCGCTTCAGCGCTTACTTGGGCCCCATGCTTCGCAGTCGGCCCAAGTTGGCGCTTCAGCGCTTGCTCTAGTCCCATGCTTCGCGGTCTACCCGAGCCCGCACATCAGCGCGTTCCGAGGCCCCGCTTCGCAGTCGAACCCTTTGACGCCCTGCACCGCACCATCCGCCACCCGGGCCGCCGCCGTCGATATCGCCTCATCATACAAGCGCCGCGCACGTTGTGCGACTGCGTACAAAAACCCCTTGCTTTTAAGCGCCCGCCTGCAATGATGGAAATGGAACACGCACGCGCCGTGTTCCGCATCGCAACATGCATGCGACGCGACATGCATCCGTTCGGGAGACGCATCATGGTTCGGACGGAACTGAGAGTCGTGCTGGCGGCCATCGCCACCTTCATCATGCTGGGCGGCATCGCCGTGGCGATCCACGGGCTGCTGTTCGACCTGAGCGACGCGGTGCAATACGGAGCGGCCGCGATCGCGGTGGGCGCCACGACCGCCGCGATCGCGCTGAACGTCTGGCCCACCGATCCTCACTGACGCCGTTCGGCAAAACGGTGCCGGATGTCGCGCTGGTCAGAGGAAATGCGCGTCGGAACGACGCACATCGCAAATTTTGCCTCCTGCGCGAAACCGTCTAAAGTGGAATGCAACCGGCATGCATTAGTCCGCGCCATACCCCCGTGGATCGTGCCTCTGCCGGCGAGCCCGCGTAAATTTTCGTCCGGCCGGTAGCGGACGACGGACGCGGTCATTTGCTTTCTACCGGTCGAGGCGGCTCCCATGCAGATCCATTTCACGAATGAGAAGCCCGAATATTCGGGGCGCGACCTGATGCTGGGTTTCACGGCGCTGGTCAATGGCGAGCGCGTCCAATGTCAGATCACCGCCGAGGCGCTGGAGGATCATTTCGGTGCGGCATCGCCGCGCTTCGAGGACATGGTCGGTGCGTACGATCAGCACCGCGAGCGGATCGAGGCAGCCGCACGGCGGTTGCTGTCCGAGACGCGCGCGCAATGCGTGACGCTGCGCAGCGGCTACGTGCGCTTCTACGAAGCGAACTGGCGCTGAGCCGGACGACCGGGCAGCGACGGAGCGGGCGCCGGATACCGGCGCCCGTGTCATATCGGCGCGGGCTCGTCCGGTAGATCGATCGCTTGTGCGGGACGATGCGCTGCACGGTCCGGGCATCGTGCGGCGCGATGGCGTGCCCGCGTTCCGTTTCGCTTGATCCCGTTTCGCTCAATCTGAGTCGATCAGCGCGTACGCGCCGCCCGTTGCGTCGTGCGTGCGCGCGATGCGTGCGAAGCCTGCGTCGGCGAGGTGCATGCCGGCAATCAGCAAGCGATCCGAAGCGACTTCGGCGAGCGTGGCCGCGCGGGTCGCCGATGCCTGCGACGGATCGTGATCGAACGCGATCGACACGTCGGGGCGAGCAACCTGGATCGGCGCGAAATGCACGAGATCGCCCCAGATCAGCAGGCGCTCGCCCTGCGATTCGACGCGATAGCCGGTGTGGCCGGGCGTGTGCCCCGGCAGCGGCACGGCGGCGATACCGGGCAGCACGTCGCCTGCCGCGATGGTGCGCAGTTGCGCCGCGCAGGCGTCGAACGCGCGCCGCGCGATTCGGACATTGATGCGCGCTCGCTCGCTGGCTCTCTCGTACATATCGTCGTCCAGCCAGAACATGCGTTCCCGTTCGTCGATGAGCACCTCCGCTTGCGGAAAGGCCGGGCGCCCGTCTGCGTCGAGCAGGCCGCCGATGTGGTCCGGATGCGCGTGCGTCAGCAGGACCGTGTCGATCTCGCGTGCATCGATGCCGGCTTGTGACAGCGACGGACGCAGCAGGCCGCCCCAGTTCCGGATGCCGCCGGCACCGGTGTCGACGAGCACGGTGCGGCCGTTGCCGCGTATCACGTAGCAGTTGATGTTGACCGCCGACGGCGTATGCATGCCGGCCCGGTGCATGATACGGGCCGCGTCGTCGACGTCGATGTTCGACAGCAGGTCGAGGCCGGCCGTCAGCGTGCCGTCGCTGATCGCGGTCACCGTGAAATCGCCGACTTGGCGGCGCGGGAAAGAAGGGCGTGGAATGAGTGCGCTCATGGGGTCAATGTCGGGCGTGAAGGTGGGTGGTGTCGTAGCCGAAGCAGCGGATGCGTGCGATGAATCCGGTGTGGCGGAGAATCTCGCGATCCAGTTCGGCCATGAACCGGTCCATCAATTCAGTGGTGCGAAATGACGCGATGCGAAAGCGGATCTCCGCGCTGACCGGATGTCCGCGGCCGAGCCGGATCGGCACGTACGCGACGTGGATCGTGCCGGGTGCGGCGCTCAACACCTCGGTGCAGAGCGTCTCGCAGGCTGACGACAGTGCATCGAGTGCCGCGCTGGACGGCATGCTCGTCCCGGGGATGAAAATCGTGACGCTGGGCATGGCCGGGCTCCCGTCAGCGTGCGGCCGACGTCGTCGTCGCGCTGACGAGCCGGTCGCCCATCGGCGCATAGCACCGGATCGCGGCGCCCGACGCATCGGACGCGAGCCGCGCCTGATCGTGATCGAGGACGGCCAGCCAGCGAGCGGCCGGCTGGCGGTCCAGCGCGACCGCATGCATGGCGGTGGCTGCGATACCTGCTCGCGCGAACGGGGCGGCGTCGTCGCACACGGCCAGCCATTGATGGCCGGAGACGGCCGGCGCAGGTGCCGCGCTGTCGTACACGTTACGGCGCCATTCGACGATGTGCGGCTGCCAGCGCGCGAAATTGCCGCCGCCCTTGTCGCGATACTCGGCCGACGTCAGCACGTCCGGGCCGTCGATCGTATGCAGCGCGAGGTAGACCGGGCCGTCGCCGCCGAGGGCGCGAAAGCGTTGCGACGTGCGGAAGCCGGATACCGAGATCAGCGCCGGCAGTTTGACGCGGCTGTAGAAGTCGTTCCACCCGGCTTCGACGGCGGGCTCGGCGATGCTGCATTCAACGGCATAGATCATGACATCTCCACGGGTGGCGAGCGGCCTTCTGAGCGATCGGCCGGCTCGACTGGTTGAGTTTTTGTCATGATAATGATCGGAAGAATGGGCGGAAAACGATGATTCGTCACCATTCAATTACATTTGATCAAGCCATGACCGACGGCGGTCGGACCGGGAGCAATCGTGACGCGACGCAGGATTCCGAGCAATTCGGCATTGATGGCATTCGAGGCCGCGGCGCGGCATGGGAGCTTCGCGCGCGCCGCCGACGAACTGGCGTTGACGGAAGGCGCGATCAGCCGGCAGATCGGCCGACTCGAGACGTTCCTGGGCGTCGCGCTGTTCGAACGGGTCGGCAACCGCGTGCGGGTGGCGCCGAACGGCGCGCGCTACGCGGCGCAGGTTCGCGAAGTGCTGGACCGGCTCGAGCGCGACAGCCAGTACATGATGGGGCAGCCCGGTGACGGCGGCAGCGTCGACATCGCCGTGACGCCGACGTTTGCGACGCGCTGGCTGATTCCGCGGCTCAAGGGATTCCAGACGCAGCATCCGAACATCACGGTGCATTTCGCCGATCGCGCCGAGCCGTTCGTACTGGCCGGCAGCGGCTTCGACGCGGCGATTCACTTCGAGCATCCGGCCTGGGCCGGCATGCATACGTACCGTTTGTGCGAGGAGGTGCTGGTGCCGGTCTGCCATCCGTCGCTGCTCGCGGGCGGGCAGCCGGACACCTTGCTGGGCACGCTGCCGCGCCTGCACAAGCGCCAGACGCCCGATGCGTGGTCGGCTTACGTGCAGGAGACGGGATTGCCCGTGAACAATCCGGCCGCCGGCGCCCGCTATGATCTTTACTCGATGCTGATCGCCGCGGCACTGGCCGGGCTCGGCGTCGCGCTGGTGCCGCGCCTCTATGTCGACGCCGAAATCGCGCAGGGGCTGCTCGCGGCGCCCTGGCCGGACGGGCGCGGCGTGGTCAAGCGCTTCTGTCTCGTGTTGCCGGAGGCGCTGGAACTGGGCGAGGGGCCGTTGCAGACCTTCGCGCGCTGGGTGCTCCGGCAGGCGGACGCGTGACCTGATGTCGCCTGCACCAGGCGGCTACCCGAACGAACACGCGGTCCTGCGGCGTCATGCCGTTCAGTTCTTCACGGTAAGGAAAGGCATCAGGCTTTCGGGACGCTTCGGTCCGCCGCTTCACGAACCGCCTGTCTGCAAATCCGTCCATCGCGGTTTCGGCTTGTCCATGCCGCGAAGCGACAAGCCGAAACCGGTCATTCAGTCGCCCCCGGACTGCCGCACCCGGTTATCGAGCCGGGTTGGTCGCCGTGATGAACGGGTCGAACGACATATGGACGTTACCCTCCAGCAGCAGGTTGATCGAGTATTGAACGTTGGTTCCCGCGCTGTTGACCCGCCCGCCCCACACGGCGCCGTCGAACTGCGGATATTGTTGCGGGTTGACCATGTTGGGAATCGCGCTCCCCCAGAAGCCGAGAATCGCGATGGATTCACCCGGGTCGAGGGAAACGGCGGACCAGACGATCGTGTCGCCGTTTTCGCATTTCGTCCGCAATTCATTGCTGCCTTCCGAACCGTCCCCGCTGTAGCCCGTCGAATCCACCATGAATACATATTTCGGCAGATTGTTTTCGGCAATGGCTTTCGCGACATTGACAATCACGTTTACGTAGATCGTTGCCATGACGACTCCTGATTATGAAACAGGCAATGTTTTTCCGGCCCCTTGCCCATTCGCGTGGAGGATACCCCGTGCGTGCTTGATATATTGAATCACGCCGACCCGAATAAAACCGAAAGAATCACTCCTTTTGATGAGCGGGAAGATCGCGCGACCGCAGAGATTTTCGGCCGTGCAAGCGGAATATAGCAGCCGGATTTTATAAATCAACCCGATAATTCCGGGGATAATTGCGAGCGTCATCAAAGTCATGCGTCGTATCGATTTGCGAAAATATCGATGGAAAATGGTGCTGTGCGACGATTAAGTGATGTCTTGTATTTTTAATATATCGGTCGCCAATATTTCGATTGGATATTTGGGGTAAATTCAATGCTTTTTGATACGCCGAAACGCATTGTTTCGCGTAATACAACCATCAATCCCGCCCGGGAAAATGCCCCCCGGGCATGCAGCTAGGCGGGCGCCCGCCGATACAGGGCGCCCATGTGAAACGACCCGGCCGCAAATGCGACCGGGTCGTCAGGGGCCGTCCTTCTCGTCATGCCGTTCGGTTCCGCGACAGGAACCGGGCGGCACTACACGTGAAGGTGGCGTCTTTTGATCATGCCACGCACCGGGGCGCGTGCGTCACTCGCTGCCGAGATAGAAGAAGCGGAACAGGAACACGGCCGCGATGATCCACACGATCGGCTTGACCGTGCGGGCCTGGCCCGTCAGCAGCTTCAGGCCGCCGTACGCGATGAAGCCGAACGCGACGCCGTTCGCGATCGAGTACGTGAACGGCATCAGCAGCGCGGTCAGCGCGGCCGGCACGGCTTCGGTCGCGTCGTCCCACGGCACGTCGACCATCTCGCGCAGCATCAGGCACGACACGTACAGCAGTGCCGGTGCCGTTGCGTAGCCCGGCACGACCCCGGCGAGCGGCGCGATGAACAGGCACGCGAGGAACAGCACGGCGACGGTGATCGCCGTCACGCCGGTGCGGCCGCCGGCCTGCACGCCCGATGCGCTTTCGATATAGGCGGTGGTCGACGACGTGCCGAGCACCGAGCCCGCGACGATCGCGGTGCTGTCGGCGAGCAGCGCCTTGTTCAAGCGGTTCATCTTGCCTTCGACGAGCAGGCCCGCGCGGTTCGCGACGCCCATCAGCGTGCCGGTCGCATCGAACAACTCCACGAGGAAGAATACGAGGATCACGTTGATGATGCCGGTCGACAGCGCGGCGCCGATGTCGAGCTTGAACAGCGTCGCGTCGATCGACGGCGGCGCGGAGAACACGCCGTGGAACTGGTTGCCGCCGAAGAAGAACGACAGGACGGTGACACCGATGATGCCGATCAGGATCGCGCCGCGCACGCGCAGGTGGTCGAGCGTGACGATCGTGAAGAAGCCGATGATCGCGAGGATCGTCGTGGGCTTGTGCAGGTCGCCGAGCGTGACGAGCGTGGCCGGGCTGCCGACGATCACGCCCGAGGTCTTCAGCGAGATGATGCCGAGGAACAGGCCGATGCCGGCGGTGATCGAGATGCGCAGCGATTTCGGAATGCCGTTGACGATCGCCTCGCGCACGCGGAACAGCGTGACGAGCAGGAACAGGCAGCCGGAGATGAACACCGCGCCGAGCGCGGCCTGCCACGTGAAGCCCATTCCCTTGACGACCGTATACGCGAAATACGCGTTCAGGCCCATGCCGGGCGCGCAGGCGATCGGATAGTTCGCGTACAGCCCCATGATGATCGATGCCAGCGCCGCGACGAGGCAGGTCGCGACGAACACGGATTCCTTCGGCATGCCGGCATCGCCGAGGATCGCGGGGTTGACGAAGATGATGTAGGCCATCGTCAGGAACGTGGTGACGCCCGCGAGTATTTCGGTGCGGAAGTCGGTGCCGGCTTCAGCGAAGCCGAAATACCGCTTGATGGATTCCATGAAGGCGTTTTCTCCGGTCGGGTTGTCGTGTTGCTTGTTGTTCGTGCCGAATTGTTGTAAGGCAGCGCGAGGCCGGCCTACTGTAACCAGCCACTATTGCCGCGCTATCGGCGGATTGTAATAGCGCGGATAGCTCGGACGATATAGTTGCGGGGCACGATCGGCCGCGTTCGCGCGAACGGTCGGACAGGCCGGCCGCGCGAGGAAGGCGCGCATTTTACCGGTTCGGACGAGGCGGGCAGGTAGAAACGATGGAAACGATTCGATGAGGGGCGGCGGGCCGGGCCGGCCGATGCGGGCGCAACGACATGACCGGCATGCGGCGCGCGGCCGCCGCGCGATGACATGCGATGACATGCGACTGCAATCGCGCACCCGCATGCTGGCCGAACGCAGGACGGTCGCAATGCATGCGCGAACGCGCGCGGCATGACCGGCGCGGGTGCGCAGCGGCGTGCAGCGGCCATTCATCAGTCCAGGCGGTTGCAGATATCGGGCTATCCTGCGCCGAACCCGTTCCGTCCGCAACTGTCATTTCGCGACGCGGGCGCGACTGTGGTTTCTGTGTAAAAGATTGCAAGACGTCATCGCGTTAACCGGCAAGTCTTTCTAGGATAGATACACCGCGCACACACGCCGGCCAGTCGTTGCCGACGCGGGGGAGTCGCAGTCCGTGCAGGGCAGGCGGTGAAGTGCGGTGACGGTCGTTGCGCATTCGGGCAGGCGCGACCGGTTGCGATTGCCCGATGCGGGTTCGTCCGTCATCCCGGAGGTGAGCATGTTGAACTGGATCAGCCGTTGGGCGATGCGGCACGCCCCCACGCCGGAAAAAACCGCTGCGTCGATGCTCGTGACGGCGCGCATGGAACTGTTCGCAGCCGAACAGCGCGTCATCGATGCGAAATTACAGGCGGATTACTGGCGTACGCGGGTGTCATTTCTCGAGGAGGTGCAAAAGCAAGGCATCGACCCGTGGGTGACCTCGCAGGCGGCGCAACGCCCCGACCTCGATGCCACTCCCCGCAGCACGGGCCCGCGTCTCGCCGCCAGCACCTGATGCACGCGATGCATGCAAGGGTTGCGCACGGCGCGCGATCGCTCGCGGCACGCACGCGCGTGCCGCGTCATTCGATGCGCACCCGCGACGCATGGCGCCGCGGGTGCGTCCGTTTCCGGATGCGTTGATTCCGCGCGTTCCGGTGTCCCGTCGCGCGACGGAATCGCGCATCGTCAATCCCGTCTTCGCCATCGTCCGGCGAGCAAACGTTGCATTCGCGCGAGCGTGCGTCTCAGCCGTTCGCCGCGCCGCACGTACGCCGTCGTGATCGACGCTTCGGCCGGCCGGTCGTCATTGGTGCCGAGCCAGATGCGATCGCCGCGCGCGATGCGCAGCACGTCGCCGGGTTGCACCCAGTAGTCGTCGACGCTCGGCGGCCGCGTGATCCACAGCGGTGCACCGTGCGCACGAATTTCCGCATCGCCCGGCGCGCGCCAGGTCAGCGTCGTGCGCGGCGCAACCGCGAATCGGATCACGACGGTCGGTAACGCGATCGCGCCGGCGCGGCGCGAATCGGGACGGTCGAACAACGGGCTTGCCTGGTCCATCGTCTTCTCCATTCGTTGAGCCGGATGGATGACGCGCACCAGAACAAAAAGGCCTCATCCGTTTCCGGTGAGGCCTCGTGTGACATGCGGTACTGCTCGGATGCTAACGCACAAGCGCCTCCCGTGATCCATTCTTTCGAATGTTCACCGGGCAATGATTCGCGATGGCGATGAGCTTGAACGTAGGCATGCGAACGAGTTTGTCGATGTCGTACGGCGTTGTCAACGACTATTTTCGAGAAACGTGGCGCGTCACGCGTCGCGCTGGGCGAGGCCGTTGACGAGCAGTTCGGACAGCAGGCCCGTCATGCCGTTCGGATGCGTGGCGGCGCGTGCCTTCAGCTGTTCGACGAGTTCGGCGTTGAGCTTGCACGCGAACGGCACGAGGCCCTGTTCCTGGTCGAGCTTGCGCTGCGCGCGGCGATCGAGCTTCGCCGCGTCCTCGGCGCCCTTGCCGAAACGGGCGGAGCTCGACTGCTTCATCGCGTGCGTCAGCTTGAGCGCCTTGTTCTTTTCTAGATCGGTTTTCTTCATGGCCATCGCGGCACCTCCGGGAAATGAAGCCGCGATTGTACGCATTTCGGCGGACGCCCCCGCCGAAACCGTCGCGAACCCGCCGGCGAACCCGGTCACGCGCCTTTCGTCGTGCCCCAGTTGCCGCCGTGCGCGGCCGCCTGCGCGGCCGGCGAGCGCGCCAGATACGCGAGCGCCTGCTCGGTCGAGCCTTCGTGGTGCGGCGTATAGCCCGGCCTGAAATAGCGCAGCGCCGCGCCGATCACTTTCCAGAACGAAGGCAGGTGCCCGCGCCGCGAACCCTTCCACCACGCGAGCACGAAACCGGGATAGCGGCCCACGGCCGGATCGCGCCGGTACATGAACTTCGCGCCGCTCGTGATGAAGTAGAGCAGCAGCACGATCACGAACGCCATGTGCAGGCAGCGCTCCGGGTAGTTGCCGCCCATGTGGTTGTAGATGTCGAACGCGACGGTCCGGTGCTCGACTTCCTCCGCGCCGTGCCAGCGCAGCAGGTCGACCATCGTCGGGTCGGCACGGCCTTCGTCGAGCCCGTGCGCGTTGAGCACCCAGTTGCCCAGATAACCGAAGAAATGCTCGAGCGACGCGATCACCGCGAGTTGCTGCCGCAGCCAGAAGCGCGTATGGCCGATCTTCAGCCCGAACGGCGCTTCGCCCAGCACGCGCGTGAACAGCCAGTTCAGCTTCTGCGTGAACGGCTTCGTGTCGATCCCGTGCCGGTCGTAATAATGCCTGAGCACGCCGCCGTGCGAGCGCGAATGCACCGCTTCCTGGCGCAGGAAGCCTTCGGCTTCGTCGCGCAGGCGCGCATCGGTGATGTGCGGCAGCGCCTTGTTGTACACGCGGCAGAACCACAGCTCGCCTTCCGGGAACAGCAGGTTCAGCGTGTTGATGATGTGCGTGCTGCCCGGGTCGTTCGGCACCCAGGTGATCGGCGTGTCGCTGAAGTCGAACTTCACGTGCCGGGCCTTGATCTTGTGATAGTCGGCGGTAGCGGTCATCTGTGTCTCCGTTCCTGTGCGGCGCGCTGCGCCGTCAATGCGATGCCATGCTGATGCGGGCGAGCATCCGGCCGAGCCACGGCATGAAGCGGCCGACGAAGCGCAGCGCGTGCGCCTCGGTGCCCACCGCCACGACCGGCCGGTTGCGCAGCACGCCGTCGACCATCGCCTGCGCGACGGTTTCCGGCTTCAGGCCGCGCATCTGGTACAGCTTCGTCGCGCGCTTGCGCAGCCGCGCTTCGTCCTGTGCGTTGGCGCCCGCGTATTGCGTCGACGCCATGATTCCGGTTTCCGCGAAGCCCGGGCACACGGCCGTCACGCCGATGCCTTTTTCCGCGAGTTCCGCGCGCATGCATTCGCTGAGCATCAGCACGGCGGCCTTCGTCGTCGCGTACGCGGGCAGGTCGCGCGACGGCCCGAACGCGGCGGCCGACGCGGTGTTGACGATGTGGCCGCCCGCGCCGCGCGCGGCCATCTGCTGCGCGAACAGCCGCGAGCCGTGGATCACGCCCCACAGGTTCACGTGCAGGATGCGCTCCCAGTGCCGCTCGCTCGTGTCGAGGATGCCGCCGGCCATGCCGATGCCCGCGTTGTTGATCACGATGTCCGCGCCGCCGAGTTCGCTGCCGACCCATGCCGCGAGCGATTCCATCTCCTCGGCGGCGCCGACGTCCACGCGTTTCGCGTATGCCTGCGCGCCGGTCAGCCCGAGCAGCAGCGCGGTGCGCTCGGCGCTCGCGAGATCGATGTCGCACGCGACGACGGTCGCGCCTTCGCGGGCGAACGCGAGCGCCGCGCAGCGGCCGATGCCGCTGCCCGCGCCGGTGACGACCGCGACCTTGCCGCTGAACCGGCCGCTGGTCGCGCGGCGGCGTGCGTTCGCGAGCGCGGGCGGTTCCTCGCCCGATTCGACCGCGTCGATCAGCTGCTCGGCGAGGCCCGCGAAGCGCGCGGGATCGGCGAGCGGCAGCCAGTGGCCGGCCGCGACTTCACGGCGGTAGTACTGCGGCACCCAGCGCGACAGGTTCTCGGACAGCGCCGGGCTCACGTATTTGTCGCCGAGCGGCACGATCGTCTGCACCGGTGCATGTGCGTAGCGCTCGCGCGGCGCGAACAGGCAGCGGATGAAGTTCGCGCGATAGAGGCGCACGCCGCGCGCGCCGTCGTCGGCCTGCGTCGGGCGCGGCGTGGCAGGCGTCTTCTCGACCCGGCGCAACAGGCCCGGCCACGCGCGGCCGAGCCACAGTCGCCAGCCGAGTTCAGGGACGAACGGCAGGTGGAACAGGTACACGTACCACGAGCGCACGAGCTGGCCGCCGAGTTTGCCGAGCGATGCGGGCGTCGGGTGCAGCACGCGTTCGCGCAGCCAGAAGCCGACGTGGTCGAGGCACGGCCCTGAGCACGACGTGTACGACACGATGCGGCCCGCAAGCCGCGGATCGGTGACGAACTCCCAGCCCTGGATCGAACCCCAGTCGTGCGCGATCAGGTGCACCGCGCGGCCGGGGCAGAGCGCGTCGATCACCGCGACGAAGTCGTCGGTCAGCTTCGCGAGGTGATAGTCGGCCGTGCGCTTCGGCACGCCGGACAGGCCCGCGCCGCGCACGTCGTAGGCGATCACGTAGTGCCTGCGCGCGAGCAGCGGCGCGACCTGCTGCCAGACGCTGCTGTCGTCGGGGTAGCCGTGCACGAGCACGACCGGCGAGCGGGCCGGGTCGCCCCAGGTTCGCACCGCGAGCGTCAGGTCGCCGGAGGCGACGGCCGTTTCGCTGTGGACCGATTCGAACAGGGCCAGCGGCGCTTCGTCGGAAAGAGGCTGCATCGTGAGTCCGTCGTTCAGGGATTCGGGAGGAAGGCGCAATGCGTGCGTGTCAGGCGGCGGCCTGCACGGTCGCGACGGCCGGCGCGCGTTCGGCCTGGCGGCGCTGCCAGCGGCGCACGTGCGGCAGGTCGTCGTCGAGCCAGTACGCGTCGTCGTCGGTGATCACCAGCAGCTCCTCGAATTTCGCGCCGACGCCGGCGAAGCCGAGATGCGGCTCCACGGCCCACAGGCCCGGCACGGGCGCATGCTCGGAGCGGCGGTCGATCGACCACAGCGGCGACCAGCCCTGCTGCTTCGCCGCGCGGCCCTGGTCGAGCAGCAGGTTGCGCGTCGCGTTCAGCCCGAAGCGCGCGACGAAGCGCGGCTTCGACAGCTTGTGGATCTTCGCGACGCGATGCGCGAGCACCTTGAACGGATAGGCCTTGTGGCGCGGCTCGACGCCCTGGCGACGGCACAGCGCGTCGACCGCCTGCGCGACCTCGGCCATCGGGCGGCGCGCCTTCACGAGCTGCACGATCAGGTCGCGATGGTCCATCAGGTCGTCCTGCAGCTGTTCGAGGATCGGGTTGTGGCCGAGGCAGTGCGCGTAGCCGACGTCCGCGACGATCCCGTCGAGCACGGGCGCGACGTCGAGGATCACCGGCATGTCGGTTTCGAGCTGGCGGTTGCTCGGGAAGAACGCGAGGTTGAAGCCGCCCATGTGCTTCAGGCCCGAGAAGCCCTGGAACGCGGTGCGGTCGCCGAACCACGCGAACGGCTTGTGCAGCCAGTCGTGCACGCCGTTGTCCTGCAGCCATTCGGTCAGCAGGCGCGCGGCTTCCTTCTCGGTGATGCCGGGGTAGAGCATCGCGCCGACGGTCTCGACGCAGCGGTACGCAAGCTGCTGGACCGCGCGGAATTGCGGCAGCTCGTCGAGGTGGACTTCCGGCAGCGGATGGTGGGCGGTCATGATGCGTCTCCATGTGTCGGCCCGCGTTTGCGCGTCGGCGCGACGCGGGTCCGGTGCAAGGCTGGGGCGCTGAACCGGAATGCATCCGCCGGTGATCCGGCGGCGGGTTATTCAGTCAGCATTTAATGTGTCATTGATCGATGTAAAGATCATAGCGGGTTCGACGTGGCGCGGAGGTGAGGATTTCTCCTAATGAAGGCCGAAATGGAGGGGAAGCTCTAGGTTTGCGGCGGTCGGGGCGGATGGCCGTCGCTGCGCACGCATCCCGAGCGGGGCAGCCGGCCGGGGAGCGCCACGCGAGGCCGCGGCGCGGGCCTGGCATGTCGCGCTGGATCAACTCCCTGTCGTGTCGCGGCGCGACGCTGTCAAATTGCCGAAATAATTTCGTCACATCATTCGCCCCCGATTCGAAGCCTTCGCGGCTTCGCGGGGCCGGTGTGCCGCGCGTCGCGCGGGGGCAGCGACCGAAGCCGATTCGACCTTCCTGTGGAGACAGACCATGCAACGCCGCAAGTTCATGAACACCCTGGCCGCGGCGACCGCTGCGACGCCGCTGATGCTCAAGGCCGGCATGGCCGGCGCGAAGAGCGCGACCGCGCCGGACGCGCTGGACCCGGGCCGCTGGTCGCCGTTCAACGCCGCGCGCCTGCAGGCGGTGCTCGACCAGCACGGCGTCGCGAGCGCGCGCTACGACGGGAAGCGCCGCCCGTATGCGGTGTTCGACTGGGACAACACGTGCATCATGAACGACTGCGAAGAAGCGTTGCTGATGTACCAGATCAACCATCTGCAGTACAAGCTGACGCCGGACGAGTTCGTCGGCGTGATGTGGAAGGACGTGCCGAAGGGCGCGTTCATGAAGGACTATACGACCGTCGACGGCAAGCCGGTGACGATGGAGGATCTCGCCGCCGACGTCGAGTCCGACTACCGCTGGCTCTACGCGAACTACAAGGGTTTCGGCGGCGACAAGAGCCTCGACGAGATTCGCGAGACCGACCAGTTCAAGGATTTTCGCGCGAAGCTGTACTTCATGTACGACGCGATCTGCGATACGCATCCGCTCGAAGTCGGCTACAAGTGGATCATCTATTTCTACAAGAACATGACGACCGCCGAGCTGCAGGCGATGGCGGAAGCGTCGAACAACTACGGGATCGGCGACGCGCTGCGCAAGGTCCGCTACGAAAGCCCGAAAGCGCTGCCGGGCAAGGCCGGCGTGGTGGCCGACACGCATTTCCACGGCATCCGCATTCACGAGGAAATCCGCGCGGTGATGCATACGCTGCGTGCGAACGGCATCGACGTGTACGTGAGCACCGCGTCGCTCGACGATGTCGTGCGCGTATTCGCCGGCAATCCGAACTATGGTTACGGCGTGCCGCCCGAGAACGTGATCGGCCTGCGTCTCGACATGCAGGACGGCAAGTACACGAGCACCTATCCGGCCGGCTGGCATTTCAACTGGGGGCCCGGCAAGACGGTGGGCATCCGCAACGTCCTCGCGTCGAAGAAGGGTTACGGCCCGCTGCTGGTGTTCGGCGACAGCGACGGCGACGCATGGATGCTGCGCGACTTCAAGGACACCGCGGCTGGCGTGATCGTGAACCGGATGAAGAAGGGCGAGATCGGCGCGGACAGCAAGCTCGCGGCGGAGCAGATCGGCAAGCCGGACGCGCGCTTCCTGCTGCAGGGGCGCGACGAGCACACGGGGCTGATGATCCCGGACGAGAAGTCGATCAAGTACGGCAAGACCGACCGCAAGCTGCTGGCCTGACGCGGGCCGGGCGCGGGTCGGGCAACGGGCAACCGGCAACCGGCAACCGGCAACCGGCAACCGGCAACCGGCAACCGGCTACCGGCTACCGGCCGCCGCGGCCCCGCGCCCGAGCGTTGGCGTCGGCATCGGCATCGGCATCGGCCGCGGCGTCGTGCATGCCGGCGCCCGCGCGTCTCACGACTCGCGCGGCGGCCTCAATCGCTCCAGCAACGCCCCCAGCAGATCCACCGGCAGCGGAAACACGATCGTCGAATTCTTGTCCGCCGCGATCGTCGTCAGTGTCTGCAGGTAGCGCAGCTGCATCGCCTGCGGCTGAAGTGCGAGCCGCTGCGCGGCCTGCAGCAGCTTTTCCGACGCCTGCAGTTCGCCTTCCGCATGGATCACCTTCGCGCGCCGCTCGCGTTCGGCCTCGGCCTGCCGCGCGATCGCGCGGATCATCGTCTCGTTCAGGTCGACGTGCTTGATCTCGACCGTCGACACCTTGATGCCCCACGCATCGGTCTGCGCGTCGAGCGTCTTCTGGATGTCGGCATTCAACTGCTCGCGTTCGGCGAGCAACGCGTCGAGCTCGTGCTTGCCGAGCACCGCGCGCAGCGTCGTCTGCGCGAGCTGGCTCGTCGCCTCGAAGAAGCGCGCGACCTGGATCACGGCCTTCTCCGGATCGACGACGCGGAAATACACGACCGCATTGACCTTCACCGACACGTTGTCGCGCGTGATCACGTCCTGCGCGGGCACGTCGAACACGACGGTGCGCAGGTCGATCCGCACGACCTGCTGGACGATCGGGATGATCAGCACGAGCCCCGGCCCCTTCACCTTCCAGAACCGGCCGAGCATGAAGACGACGCCGCGCTCGTACTCGCGGAAGATGCGGATCGACGATGCGACGAGCACCACGATGAAGACGATCAGGACGCTGCTGAAGCCAAACGTGTAGCCCATCATGACGGTGCTCCCTGGTGTTGTTGTTCGTGTACCGGCACGTCGTAGAGCGGCGCGACGGTGAGCGTCAGCCCGTGGCGGCCGGTCACGCGCACGCGGCAACCGGCGGCCAGCGGCGTGCTGCTCGCGACGCGCCAGCGCTCGCCGTGCACGCGCGCCCAGCCCGCCGCCGACGGTGCGGCGCCGGCCGCGCCCTGCGGCTGGTCGGCGTGCAGGCCGTCGTCGAGCACTTCGCCGATGCTGCCGACCATCGCCTCGGCGCCCGTCACCACCGGCCGCCGCCGCGCGCGCAGCGCGACGCTCGATACGACGGCGACGAGCAGCCCGCCACCGGCCGCGAGGCCCACGATCACCGGCCACGGAATGCCGTAGCCGGGCACGTCGGTATCGATCAGCATCAGCGCGCCGATCGTGAAGGCGACGATCCCGCCGAAACCGAGCACGCCGAAGGTCGGCAGGAACGCCTCGGCGACGAGGCAGCCGAGCCCGAGCAGCACGAGCCCGAGGCCCGCATAGCTGACCGGCAGCAACTGCATCGCGAACAGCCCGATCAGCAGGCAGATGGTGCCGGCGACGCCCGGCAGCACGAAGCCGGGATTCGCGAACTCGAAGAACAGCCCGTAGATGCCGATCGTCAGCAGGATCAGCGCGACGTTCGGATCGGTGATGATCGACAGGAAGCGGCTGCGCCAGTCGGGCGCCAGCACGACGAGCGGCGCATGCGCGGTCGCGAGGTGCAGCGTGCCGGCGGTCGTCGTCACGGTGCGGCCGTCGAGCTGGCGCGCGAGGTCGGCCGGGTCCTGCGCGACCAGGTCGACGACATGCTGCGCGCGCGCCTCCGTTGCCGACAGGCTCAACGCCTCGCGCACCGCGCGCTCGGCCCACGCGGCATTGCGTCCGCGCAACTGCGCGAGGCCGCGGATGTACGCGGCGGCATCCTGGGTCGCCTTGCGGATCTCGGTCGACTGCGTGTCGTTCGGCAACTCGGCCGGTGTCGCGGATGCGCCGGACGCGCCCGATGCGCCGGCCGGCGACGGCTTCGTCGCACCTGGCGCCCCAGGCGCTCCCGGCGCTCCCGGCGCGCCGCCGCCGATGCCGAACTGCACCGGCGATGCCGCGCCGAGATTGGTGCCGGGCGCCATCGCGGCAATGTGGCTCGCGTAGACGATATAGGTACCGGCGCTCGCGGCCCGTGCGCCACCCGGCGCGACGAACGCGGCGACCGGCACCGGCGAGCCGAGGATCGCCTTGATGATCAGCCGCATCGACGTGTCGAGCCCGCCGGGCGTATCGAGTTGCAGGATCGCGAGCGGCGCGTGCTCGCGCGCCGCGCGGTCGAGCGAGCGGACGATGAAGTCGGCGCTGGCCGGCCCGATCGCGCCGTTGACCGGAATCACGACGACAGGCGGCGCGGCGACGGGCTGGGTAGCGGGGGGCGGCGCGGCAACCGCCGCGCACACGACGAGCAGCGCCGCGAACAGCGCGGCGCGCGCGACCCGCGCGGACAGCGGGTGACGGGGGCGGGCGCCGGGCGATGCAGGTGCCGGCGGCGGCCCATGACGGTGAATGTGCATCGGGGCGTCCGGGCGGCGCGCGGCCGCACGCCGTCCGGCTCGCGGAAAGGGCGTTGGCCCGATATTTGAAGATTAGGCGGTTTCGGCGGAAAGCGCGAAGGCGGTGCCGCCGGCCGCGCACTCAGCCAGTGCCGCCGCCCCGCGCGAGCGCTTCTTCCCGGTACTCGGCCGGGCTGCGCCCGCTCCATTTGCGAAACGCGCGGTAGAACGCGCTCGGTTCCGCGAAACCGGCGGCGGCCGCGACGTCGGCGATGGTTCGCGCCGGATCGGCCAGCGCCTCGAACGCGAGGTCGCGCCGCAGCGTGTCCTTGATCGACTGGTACGCGTGGCCTTCCTGGTGCAGCTTGCGGCGCAGCGTCGCTTCGGCCACATGCAGCCGCGCGGCCATCCCGCCGGCGCCGGGCCACGCGGCGGGCGGCATCCCGCGCAGCACCGTGCGCACGCGCTGCGCGAGCGCGTTCGGGTTGCGGTACTTGACGATGAAGCTGGCCGGCGCGTTGCGCAGGAAGGTCTTCAGCGTCTTCGCGTTCTGCACGACCGGCAGCGTCGCGAATTCGGGATCGAAATCGACATACGAATCGGGCTGGTTGAAGCGCATGTCGTCGCACAGCATCGACGGGTATTCGTGGTCGGCCGGCGGCGTGTCGCAGCGGAAGCTCGCGTGCAGCACCGGGATGCGTCGCCCGATCAGCCAGCAGGTGAGCCCGTACACGATGATGAAATAGGTCGCGTACGTAAACATCGCGGGCGCCGCGGCGCTGTTGCGGTGCACGAAGCGCAGCCGCACGCGCTGCGGGTTCGCGTCGAGCTCCGCGTGCAGGTCGTCGAGCACGCAGTGCATGAAATTCACCGCGCGCGCCATCGCGTGCAGCCCGTCCTGCGCGGATAGCGCGGCCTGGCTCATCGCAATGAAGCTGCCGCTGCGCATCGGGTGGCGATCCTGCCCGAAAAACTCGTCGTCGAGCGCGCGCGCAATCGCGTTCCACAGCGCGCCGTATTGCTGCGCCGACACCCGCGCGCGCGGCTGCGCGAGCAGCGCGGGCGCGATGCCGGCCTGCGCGAGCAGCGGCTCGGCCGCGACGCCGCGCCGGGTGGCGAGCGCGACGCTGTAGGCGACGAGGCTGATCGCGACGGTTCCCTTCTCTTCCTGCTTCATCGAAGCCGCCGGTATGGCAAAAACGCTCAGTGTAAATGAGCGGCGCGAGCATCGAACAGTCGCGCGCGCTTGCCTACACTTGTTGCATCGAAACGAAAGGTCGGTCGCGGTACGCGGCCGCGGGAGACAGCAGCGCCATGGACGAGCTTTACACCGAAGACCAGCGGATGATCCGCGACGCCGCGCGCGCTTTTGCCACCGAGGTGCTGGCACCGAACGCCGCGCAGTGGGACCACGACGCGCACTTGCCCGACGCCGTCGTCGCGCAGCTCGGCGAACTCGGCCTGCTCGGGATGATCGTGCCGCAGGAGCTGGGCGGCGCGTATACGGATTACGTCGCCTATGCGCTGGCGATGGAAGAGATCGCGGCGG
The DNA here is from genome assembly GCF_003853805.1 of Burkholderia sp. Bp8994. Lineage (NCBI taxonomy): Bacteria > Pseudomonadati > Pseudomonadota > Betaproteobacteria > Burkholderiales > Burkholderiaceae > Burkholderia > Burkholderia sp. Bp8994. The sequence continues at coordinate 40,327 of NZ_QTQH01000021.1, read as the reverse complement.
GCGACGCCGCCTGCGCGACGATGATGAGCGTGCACAACTCGGTCGGCTGCGGGCCGATCCTCGGCTTCGGCACGCCCGCGCAGAAGGATCGCTGGCTGGCCGAGATGGCGGCGGGCCGCATCATCGGCGCGTTCTGCCTGACCGAGCCGCAGGCCGGCTCGGAGGCGCACAACCTGCGCACGCGGGCGGAGCTGCGCGACGGCAAGTGGGTGCTGAACGGCGCGAAGCAGTTCGTGACCAACGGCCAGCGCGCCGGCGTAGCGATCGTTTTTGCCATGACCGATCCGGAAGCCGGCAAGCGCGGCATTTCCGCGTTCCTGGTGCCGACCGACACGCCGGGCTTCATCGTCGGCAAGCCGGAGAAGAAGATGGGCATCCGCGCATCCGATACGTGCCCGATCACGTTCGAGAACTGCGCGATTCCGGAAGAGAACCTGCTCGGCAATCGCGGCGAAGGGCTGAAGATCGCGCTGTCGAACCTGGAAGGCGGGCGCATCGGCATCGCCGCGCAGGCGCTCGGCATCGCGCGCGCCGCATTCGACAAGGCGCGCCGCTATGCGGGCGAGCGCGTGCAGTTCGGCAAGCCGCTCGCCGAGCACCAGGCGATCCAGCAGAAGCTCGCCGACATGGCCACCCAGATCAACGCGGCGCGCCTGCTCGTGCATCACGCGGCGAAGCTGCGCACGGCCGGTCTGCCGTGCCTGTCGGAAGCATCGCAGGCGAAGCTGTTCGCGTCCGAGATGGCCGAGCGCGTGTGCTCGGACGCGATCCAGATCCACGGCGGCTACGGCTACCTCGTCGATTACGAAGTCGAGCGTCACTATCGCGACGCGCGCATCACGCAGATTTACGAAGGCACCAGCGAAGTGCAGCGGATGGTGATCGCGCGACAGCTTTGAGTCGCGACGCGCGCTCCATCGACAACCACGCAAACAACCAGACATACAGGCAGGCAAACAGGCAGGGCACGAGGGCAGCGCGGCAAACGCGGCACGCAACGACGTGACCGTGCGCCGCGCGATACGGAACCGGGCATGCGCTGCAGCGCGTGCCCGGTTGACCGCTGGGCATGGAGACTGGAGACGACACGATGACGGTACAGGCATTCCTGGACGCACGCGACTTTCTGCTGCGCCATCGCACCGACTACGAAACCGCTTACCGCGATTTCGAATGGCCGGTGCTCGATGCGTTCAACTGGGCGCTCGACTACTTCGACCCGATGGCGCGCGGCAACGACAAGCCCGCGCTGTGGATCGTCGACGCGGCAACCGGCACGGGTGACCCGTATTCGTTCGCGCAGATGTCCGAGCGCTCGTCGCGGATCGCGAACTGGCTGCGCGGCATCGGCGTCGTGCGCGGCGACCGGATCCTGCTGATGCTGCCGAACCGTGTCGAGCTGTGGGACGCGATGCTCGCCGCGATGAAGCTCGGCGCGATCGTGCTGCCCGCGACCACGCAGCTGTCGGCCGACGACGTGCGCGATCGCGTGCAGATCGGCGGCGCGAAATACGCGATCGTCGACGAGAACGAAACCGCGAAGTTCGAACAGGCCGATCTCAGCCTTAAGCAGAAGATCGTCGCCGGCGCGCCGCGCGCGGGCTGGCTCGCGATGAACGACGGCTATGCGGCGAGCGCCGCGTTCGAGCCGGACGCCGTCACGCACGCGAGCGATCCGATGCTGCTGTACTTCACGTCGGGCACGACGTCGAAGCCGAAGCTCGTCGAGCATACGCATCGCACCTATCCGGTCGGGCACCTGTCGACGATGTACTGGGTCGGCCTGCAGCCGGGCGACATCCACTGGAACATCAGCTCGCCGGGCTGGGCGAAGCATGCATGGAGCTGCTTCTTCGCGCCGTGGAATGCGCAGGCGTGCGTGTTCGCGTTCAACTACGCGCGCTTCGAGCCGAAGGTCGTGCTCGATGCGCTCGTCAAATACCAGGTGACCACGCTGTGCGCGCCGCCGACCGTGTGGCGCATGCTCGTGCAGCAGCCGCTCGCGTCGTTCGACGTGAAGCTGCGCGAGATCGTCGGCGCGGGCGAGCCGCTCAATCCCGAGATCATCGAGCGCGTGAAGAAGGCGTGGGGCATCACGATTCGCGACGGCTACGGCCAGACCGAGACGACCTGCCTGATCGGCAACACGCCGGGCCAGCCGGTCGTCGCGGGCTCGATGGGGCGGCCGCTGCCCGGCTACCGGATCGCGCTGCTCGACCCGGACGGCGCGCCGGTGACCGAAGGCGAGGTCGCGCTGCCGATCGGCGCCGGCGTGACGCGCCCGGTCGGCCTGATGACCGGCTATGCGAACAATCCCGACGCGACTGCCCACGCGATGCGCGACGGCCATTACCGCACGTCGGACATCGCGATGCGCGGCGACGACGGCTACTACGTGTACATCGGCCGCGCGGACGACGTGTTCAAGTCGTCCGACTACCGGCTGAGCCCGTTCGAACTGGAAAGCGTGCTGATCGAGCATCCGGCGATCGCGGAAGCGGCCGTCGTGCCGAGCCCGGACCCGCTGCGGCTGTCGGTGCCGAAGACTTTCATCACGCTGCGCCAGGGCTACGAGGAGAGCCCCGCGCTCGCGCTGGAGATCTTCCGCTTCTCGCGCGAGAAGCTCGCGCCGTACAAGCGCATTCGCCGCCTGCAGTTCGCGGAGCTGCCGAAGACCATCTCGGGGAAGATCCGCCGCGTCGAGCTGCGCCGCCGCGAGATCGAGCGCGGCGACGATGCGACCACGCGGATGCCCGGCGAATACTGGGAAGAAGATTTCGCCGCCGAACTGAAATGACCGGCCGCGGGCCGCGCGCGCCGCGTTTTGCCGTGCGTCGCCCGTCACCGGACTGAACCGAACCGGCCGCGCGTGGCATCACGCCATGCGGCCCACTGCAAGGAGAGTGCACTGATGAACGCGAATCCGACGCCCCGCACGGGGCAAGACGTGCCGACGGTCAAGCTGCTGATCGACGGCGCCTTCGTCGAGTCCACCACGAGCGAGTGGCGCGACATCGTCAACCCGGCGACGCAGCAGGTCCTCGCGCGCGTGCCGTTCGCGACCGTCGCCGAAGTCGACGCGGCCGTGCAGGCCGCGCACGCCGCGTTTGCGACGTGGAAGAACACGCCGATCGCCGCGCGCATGCGCATCATGCTGAAGTTCCAGGATCTGGTGCGCGCGAACCTGCAGCGCATCGCGAAGACGCTGACGGCCGAGCAGGGCAAGACGCTGCCCGATGCCGAAGGCGACATCTTCCGCGGCCTCGAAGTGGTCGAGCATGCGTGCTCGATCGGCACGCTGCAGCTCGGCGAATTCGCGGAGAACGTCGCGGGCGGCGTCGACACCTACACGCTGCGCCAGCCGCTCGGCGTGTGCGCGGGCATCACGCCGTTCAACTTCCCCGCGATGATTCCGCTGTGGATGTTCCCGATGGCGATCGTATGCGGCAACACGTTCGTGCTGAAGCCGTCCGAGCAAGACCCGATGTCGACGATGCAGCTCGTCGAACTCGCGATCGAGGCCGGCGTGCCGAAGGGCGTGCTGAACGTCGTGCACGGCGGCAAGGAAGTCGTCGACGCGATCTGCACGCATCCGCTCGTGAAGGCGATCTCGTTCGTCGGCTCGACGGCGGTCGGCACGCACGTGTACAACCTCGGCAGCCAGCACGGCAAGCGTGTGCAGTCGATGATGGGCGCGAAGAACCACGCGGTGGTGCTGCCCGATGCGAATCGCGAGCAGACCCTCAACGCGCTGGTCGGCGCGGGCTTCGGCGCGGCCGGGCAGCGCTGCATGGCGACGTCGGTCGCGGTGCTGGTCGGCGAGGCGCGCGACTGGCTGCCCGATCTCGTCGCGAAGGCGAAGCTGCTGAAGGTGAACGCGGGCGCGGAAGCCGGCACCGACGTCGGTCCGGTCGTGTCGCGCGGAGCGAAGGCGCGCATCCTGTCGCTGATCGAAGCGGGCGTGAAGGAAGGCGCGAAGCTCGAGCTCGACGGCCGCGACGTGAAGGTGGCCGGTTACGAGGAGGGCAATTTCGTCGGCCCGACGATCTTCTCCGGCGTAAAGACCGACATGTCGATCTACACGCACGAGATCTTCGGTCCGGTGCTGGTCGTGCTCGAAGCCAACACGCTCGACGAAGCGATCGCGCTCGTCAACGCGAACCCGATGGGCAACGGCGTGGGCATCTTCACGCAGAGCGGCGCGGCGGCACGCAAGTTCCAGAGCGAGATCGACGTCGGCCAGGTCGGCATCAACATCCCGATCCCGGTGCCGGTGCCGTTCTTCAGCTTCACCGGTTCGCGCGGTTCGAAGCTCGGCGATCTCGGCCCGTACGGCAAGCAGGTCGTGCAGTTCTACACGCAGACCAAGACGGTCACCGCGCGCTGGTTCGACGACGACACGACGGCCGGCCCGGTGAACACGACGATCCGGCTGCATTGAGCCGCGGAGGACACGAACATGAAGATCGGTTTTATCGGACTGGGCCACATGGGTGCGCCGATGGCGCTGAACCTGTTGAAGGCCGGCCATGAAGTGCATGCGTTCGACCTGAGCGCCGACGCATTGCGCGCGCTGCAGGACGCCGGCGCGCAGGTCGCCGCATCGCCGCGCGACGCGGCATCGGGCGCGGCCTTCGTGATCACGATGCTGCCGGCCGCGCCGCACGTGCGCTCGGTGCTCGCCGGCGAGAACGGCGTGCTGGCCGGCCTCGGCGCCGGCGCGACCGTGATCGATTCGAGCACGATCGACCCGGCGAGCGCGCAGGCGTTCGGCGCGCTCGTGCGCGAGCACGGCGGCGCGTTCGTCGACGCACCGGTGTCGGGCGGCACCGGCGGCGCGGCGGCCGGCACCTTGACCTTCATGGTCGGCGGCAGCGATGCGGATTTCGAGCGCGTGAAGCCGGTGCTCGCCGGGATGGGCAAGAACATCGTCCACTGCGGGCCGACGGGGATGGGGCAGGTCGCGAAGGTCTGCAACAACCTCGTGCTCGGCATCTCGATGGCGGCCGTGTCGGAAGCGATGTCGCTCGGCGTCGCGCTCGGCATCGACCCGAAGGTGCTGGCCGGCATCGTCAACACGTCGACGGGCCGCTGCTGGAGCTCGGACACCTACAACCCGTATCCGGGCGTGATCGACACCGCGCCGTCGTCGCGCGGCTACAGCGGCGGCTTCGGCACCGACCTGATGCTGAAGGATCTCGGCCTCGCGAACGACGCCGCGAAGCAGGCGCGCCAGCCCGTCTATCTCGGTGCGCTCGCGCAGCAGCTGTACCAGACGATGAGCAGCCGCGGCGATGGGCAGCTCGATTTCTCGGCGGTGATCCGCCTGTACCAACCGGCCACCAAGAAGGACGCCTCATGATCGAACTGGACTACGTCGACGACGGCGCGATCGCGTGCGCGACGCTCAAGCGTCCGCCCGCGAACGCCTTCACCGCCGACGGGCTGCAGCAGCTGCAGGCCACCGTCGCCGAATTGAATGCGAACCCGCGCGTGCGCGCGCTGGTGATCACCGGAGACGGCCCGAAGTTCTTCAGCGCGGGCGCGGACCTGAATACGTTCGCCGACGGCGACCGCGCGGTCGCGCGCGCGATGGCCGCGCGTTTCGGCGCGGCATTCGAGGCGCTGCACGACGCGCGCGTCGTGACGATCGCGGCGATCAACGGCTATGCGATGGGCGGCGGCCTCGAATGCGCGCTCGCGTGCGACCTGCGGATCGCCGAGACGCACGCGCAGATGGCGCTGCCCGAGCCGTCGGTCGGCCTGCTGCCGTGCGGGCTCGGCACACAGACGCTGCCCTGGCTCGTCGGTGAAGGCTGGGCGAAGAAGATCATCCTGGCCGGCACGCGCGTCGACGCGGCGACGGCCCTCAGGATCGGCCTCGTCGAGGACGTGGTCGAAAGCGGCGCGGCCCGCGATGCGGCGCTGGCGCTCGCGCGCAACGTCGCACGGCAGAGCCCGCATGCGGTCGCCTACAGCAAGGAGCTGATCGGCCTCGCGCGCCGCGGCGTGCCGCGTAGCGCGGCGCTCGCGGTCGAGCGCGAGCGCTTCGTCGACCTGTTCGACACGAACGATCCGCGCGAAGGCGTGGCCGCGTTTCTCGGCAAGCGCGCGCCGCAATGGCACACCGACGGGGAGTCGCAACGATGAGCACGCCGGTGACGACTCATGACAGCTTCGCGCAACCCGCGCCGGAGGTGCTGTTTCGCGTGGTGAACCGCGTGGCGCTCATTACGCTGAACCGGCCGGCCGCACTCAATGCGTTGTCCTATTCGATGATCGGCGAGCTGGCCGCGCTTCTCGAGCGTTGCCGCACCGACGACCAGATCGTCGCGGTCGTGCTGCGCGGCGCGGGCGAGAAGGGCTTCTGCGCGGGCGGCGACGTGCGCGCGCTGCACCGGATGGTCGCGCAGCGCGAGACCTGGCTGCCGTTCTTCGTCGACGAATACCGGCTCGACTACGCGATCCACACGTTCCCGAAGCCGGTGGTCGCGCTGATGGACGGCGTGACGATGGGCGGCGGAATGGGGCTCGCGCAAGGCGCGGCGCTGCGCGTCGCGACCGAGCGCAGCAAGATCGCGATGCCCGAGACGCGCATCGGCCTCGTGCCCGACGTCGGCGCGACGCATTTCCTGTCGCGCATGCCGGTCGAGCTCGAGCTGTACGTGGGGCTGACGGGCGCGATGCTGTCGGGTGCCGACGCGCTGAGCGCGAAGCTCGCGGATCTGTGCGTGCCGTCGGCGTGGCTCGATACGTTCGAGACGCGCATCGACAGCATCAAATGGGACGGCGACGTGCTGCCGGCGCTGCGCAAGGTGTTCGAGCCGCCGTGCAACGTCGTGCCGCATGCGGCGCTCGATACGCAGACGGCGTGGATCGTCCGGCACTTCGACAAGCGCTCGACCGTCGAGCGGATCGTCGCGACGCTCACGCAGGAGCTCGCGCGCGACGAGCTGTCGCGCGAGCATCGTCAATGGCTGCAGGCGACGCTCGATGCACTCGCCGGCCATTCGCCGACGATGCTGTGCGTGACGCGCGAAGCGCTGCTGCGCGGCCGCCAGATGACGCTCGCCGAATCGTTCCGGATGGAGCTCGGCATCGTCGCGCGCGCGATCGAGGAGGGCGACTTCTGCGAAGGCGTGCGCGCGCATCTCGTCGACAAGGATCGCAAGCCGCGCTGGGCGCCGGCGTCGCTCGTCGAGCTGCGCGCCGAGCGCGTGCGGCATTTCCTGACGTCGCCGTGGAAGCTGTTCGCCCATCCGCTCGCCGATCTCGGCGCGGCGTGAGCGCCGCGTGACGGCCCGGCGCGCCCGTGCGGCGCGTCGGTTTCAACCGGTTTTCTTGATGCTCGCGGGCTGCGGCCGCTCGATCATCGGCGGCACCGCCTGCACGAGCGCGTCGATCACGCAGCGCGTCTTGCGCGGCAGGTAGCGCGTTTTCGGCCAGATCGCGTGAATGTCGCCTTCGCATACGAAGCAGCGATCGAGCACGACGACCATCTCGCCGCGCTTCACGTAATGATCGAGCAGCCAGCTCGGCAGCCACGCGATCCCGAACCCCGATGCGCCGGCCGCCGCGATCGCCTGCACGTCGTCGAAGCTGAGCTGGTGCGGCATGTCGATGCGCACCGTCGAGCCGTCCGGCGCGCGCAGGTCCCACGGCTGCGCGACGCCCGAGCGTGAGTATGCGATCGTCCGGTGGTTCCTCAGATCGTCGAGCGATTGCGGCATCCCGTAGCGCGCGAGATACGACGGCGCGGCGCCGAGGCTTCCGTATTGCGTGCCGAGCCGCCGCACCGCGAGGCTCGTGCTGTCCGCGAGCGAACCGATCCGCACCGCGAGGTCGATGCCTTCCTCGACCAGGTCGACGAAGCGGTCGGTGATCGACACGTCGATCCGCAGGTGCGGATAGGTGCGCGCGAGATCGAGCACGATCGGCGTCACGCAGTGATGCCCGAACGCGAGCGGCACGCTCAGCCGCAGCTTGCCGCGCGCTTCGTTGCGGCCGCAATCGAGATCGGCTTCGGCCGCTTCCAGCTCCGCCAGCGCGCGCACGCAGCGGTCGTAGTACGCCTGGCCGTCGTCGGTCAGGCTCTGGCTGCGCGTCGTGCGCTGCAGCAGCCGCGCGCCGAGCCGCTTCTCGAGCCGCGCGATCGCCTTGCCGACCGCCGAGCGCGTCATGTCGAGCCGTTCCGCGGCGAGCGCGAAGCTGCCGGATTCCACGACCTGGACGAAGGTCGTTACGCCGTCGAGTTTGTCGGTCATGGCGGGGCGTGCTGGGGTTGCCCTGATTGCGTCCTGTGATTCCCGAGTCCGGGGAAGTGGACGCGTCAATGGGGAGGGAAATTCTCACTATAGTACCGATTCCCGCTCAGCGTGCGTTGCCGGCCGCACGCGGCGCATCCTTCTCACCTGGAGGCGCACGGCCTGTCGAGGGCCGTCGCGCAATACGCATGACCCTATCCGACTCCCGCAGGAATGCGGTCGCGCTGGCGGCCGTCTGTCTCACGTCGCTGATGTTCGGCCTCGAGATCTCGAGCGTGCCGGTGATCCTGCCGACGCTCGAACGCGTGCTGCACGGCGACTTCAACGGCATGCAGTGGATCATGAACGCGTACACGATCGCGTGCACGACGGTGCTGATGGCGGCCGGCACGCTCGCCGACCGGTTCGGCCGCAAGCGCGTGTACGTGATCGGCACCGTGCTGTTCGGCGCGACCTCGCTGCTGTGCGGGCTCGCGCCGAACGTGCCGGTGCTGGTCGCGGGCCGGCTGCTGCAGGGCGCGAGCGGCGGCGCGATGCTGATCTGCCAGATCGCGGTGCTGTCGCATCAGTTCCGCGAAGGGCGCGAGCGTGGCCGCGCGTTCGGGATCTGGGGCATCGTGTTCGGGATCGGCCTCGGCTTCGGGCCGATCGTCGGCGGCGCGATCGTCGTAGCGGCGAGCTGGCCGTGGGTGTTTCTCGTGCATGCGCCGCTCGCGGCCGTCGCGCTCGTGCTGATCTGCGGCGCGGTGCAGGAGTCGCGCGATCCGCATGCGGGCACGCTCGACGTCGCGGGCATCGTCACGCTGTCGCTCGCGGTGCTCGGTCTCGCGTTCTATATCACGCAGAGCGCGGAGCTGGGGCTCACGAGTGCGGCCGGCCTCGGCGTGCTCGGCGCGACCGTGCTCGCGCTGGCCGGCTTCTTCGTCGCGGAGCGCACGAGCGCGCGGCCGATGTTCGACTTCTCCGTGTTCCGGATTCGCGCGTTCACAGGCGCGATCTTCGGCTCGATGGGGATGAACTTCAGCTTCTGGCCGTTCATGATCTACCTGCCGATCTGGTTCCAGGTCGCGCTCGGCTACGACAGCGTGATGGCCGGCCTCGCGCTGCTCGCGTACACGCTGCCGACGCTGGTCGCGCCGCCGTTCGGCGAGCGGCTCGCGCTGCGCTACGGGCCAGGCGTCGTGATTCCGGGCGGCCTGTTTACGATCGCGGCCGGCTTCGCGCTGATGCGGATCGGCAGCGGCGTCGAGCACGCGAGCTGGCTCACGATGCTGCCCGGCTGCGTGATCGCCGGCATCGGGCTCGGGCTCACCAACACGCCGGTCACGAACACGACGACGGGCGCGGTGCCGAGTTCGCGGGCCGGGATGGCGTCGGGCATCGACATGAGCGCGCGGATGATCTCGCTCGCGCTGAACATCGCGACGATGGGCTTCGTGCTGGTCGCGGGGATCGTCGCGAGCCTGAAGGCCGGCGTCGCGGGAGCGGTCGATGTGGAGGCGCTGCGCGCGCTGGCGCAGCAGATCGCGTCGGGCCGCACCGACGGGCTGCAGGCGATCGCGCCGGCGCTCGCCAAGGCCGACCCGAACGGTGCGGCGCTGCACGCGGCGCTCGTGCACGGCTTCGGCTGGGTGATGGTGTACGGCGCGGCCGGCGTGGCCGTGCTCGCGACGGCAAGCGCGGTGGCGTTCGCGCCGGCGCGGCGGGGGGTGACGGTGTGTGAATGACGCGTGCGCCGCGCGTCGGGTGACGCGTCGTTGCCGTGACGCGGCAACGAGCGTCATCATCGGCCGGTCGTGTTCCTCGCCGCGCGCGGGCATCGCGCCGATTCCCGTCCGTTCAGGTGCGTGCGCATCTTGTGCGATTGCCGCACGCGGTGTGGTGCGCGGCTGGTTCCGCGCGCTTACGCGCCGTCGCCGCGTGTGTCGATCCTGCGTTGCGTGTCCGCGTCGACGATCGCACGGATCGCGTTGAACAGCGGTGCCGCGTCGGTGTAGCGCCGGCCGTAGCCGAGATTGAACGCGTAGTCGAAGTCCGGCGGATTGCTGCCCTGGTTGTGCTGCAGGATCGTCTCGAGCTTGTCGAGTGCCTTCGCGGCGCGCGCTTCCGGTGATGCCGCCGCCTCGTATTCGTCCCACAGTGCGACGATCTCGTCGCGCAGCGCGCGATCGAGCCCGGCCGTCAGCGTGAGCAGGTCGTCGCGTTCGTGCGTGCTCTTGTCCGGATGCGCGGCCTGCTCGATCGCGGGGATGTCGCCGTGCAGCGCTTCGCCGAGATCGTGGACGACGCACAGTTTCAGCAGCTTCGTCGTGTCGACGTCGGGCAGCGCGTCGGCGAACACGAGCGCCATCAGGCACAGCCGCCAGCTGTGCTCGGCCGTGCTTTCGGCGCGCCCGCTCGACGTGTGGCCGCTGCGCAGCACGTCTTTCAGGCGTTCGGCTTCGCGCAGGAAATCGAGCCGCGCGTGGATCGTGTCGAGGTTCATGGCTGGTGGGAATGCTCGAATCGTGCCGTCAAGCGTACGCCGTGCGGCCGCGCTGCGTCGACGCATGAAATATGCGCGCCGCGCTCGTACCCCGCGACCGCCGCGCGTGCTATAGCGTTTCGACGAGGCGCGCGGCGGAGCCGTCCGACAGCGTCATCCGCGTCCATCGGCAGGTGCTGCCGCGGATCGGCACGACGCGCGACGCATTGGCGCCGGTTGCGAATTCGACGCTCGGCGGCCCCGCGTGATCGTGCCAGCCGAGCGGTTCGAGCGCGGCTTCCATGCGGACGATCTCCGGCGACGCATAGCGCCACAGCGACGTGCCGAGCAGCGTCGGCAGCGGCCGCGAGAACTCGGCCGCGCGCGACGGCGAGCACGCGAGCAGACGGTGCGTGAGGTCACACACGAGATGCATGCGCGCCGTGCTGCTCGCGATCAGCCGCGCGAGCGCGTGGTCGCCCGCCGAATCGAGACGCGCGGCAAGCAGCCGCTCGGCCGTCGCGCGCTCGTCCGGCGACATCTGCTGGATGCCGGCTTCCCAGCGCGAGATCGTCGATTGGGCGACGCCGAACAACTCGGCAGCATGGCTCTGCTTCACGCGATGCAGCGTGCGCCAACGCTTGAGTTGCGGGCCGAGCGGCGGGGTGTGAAGCGGTGAGGCGGGCATGTTCGTATTCCGTTCGGGATGCGGGCCGCGCAGGCGCCGCGTTGCGCAATGGATGAATGGGGCCGTCATTTCCGGGATGCCTGGATTACGACGAACCCGATCGGAACGCGCGTCGTCCGCCAAGGGCGGGTGTGCCGTCGGCGGTGATCGGTGTGCGCTGTATCGTGAGATCCAGACCTGCGATCGCCATCGTGACATGCCGAGCTTAGATCGTGTACGGCTGATCGAGCAACGGTGCGGCCATCCCGGACGGTACGTCGAAACCTTCGGCGGAATAGCAGCCGCAACCCCGCCAATCGCGCCGTCTCTATCGACACGCCCGGCGTCCGGCTCCGCCGGCAATGTTTTCGCCAGGCTTTCAACCGGCTCCGCCATATCTTATTATTCGGCGAAAGCGGAGCGCGCCGGCCGTGATTGGACATGTCGACGCATGACGCGCCGGTCAGCATTGCCACCGTCCGACTTCCGCATCGCACGATGCATGATCGGCACGACCGGAGGCGCGTGATCTGCGCGTATCCCGAAAAAATCAATACGAGGGCGCCATGGTACGACTGGTGTTGCTGCTGCTGGGCATCGAATATCTGCGAACGCGCTGGCGTGGACTGACCGTGCTGGGCTGGCTGTGGGTCGTCGCGGGCGTCGGCATCTTCGTCGACGCACTCGACGGCGCGCTGCATTTTCCGATCGAACTGTTCGCGTGGCTGTTCCTGATCGAGGGGCTCGCGACGCTCGCGGTGGCCGGCAGCGGCGTCGGCGGGCAGCGCATCCTGCGCTACGTGAAGGGCATCGCGGTCGTGGTGGCCGCCGCGCTCGTGTTCGCGGGCCATCATCACGGACACTTCCTGCTGTCGATGATCTTCGGCACGCTGTTTCTCGTCGACGGGCTGCTGCAGTGCACGTCCGCGTGGATGGTGCGTTACCGGCGCTGGCACGTCGCATTCGCGTGGGGCGTCGTCGAGATCCTGCTCGCGATCTTCTTCTACCAGCCGTATCCGACTCACTATGTGGGCACCGTGCCGTACTGCCTCGGCTTGCTGCTGATGTTCGGCGGCATGCACATGCTGAGCCTCGCCGCGCGCGTGCGGCGGCTGACGCGCAACCCCGCGTTCGTCACGTCGCCGGCGCCGGCGATCGTGCCTGACATCGACACGGCTGCCGACCTCCCGCGCTTCACGCAATCCGAATGGGACGGCCCGCCGGCCGACCACGAGCACGCGCTGACCGTGCACGTGTGGACGCCGACCGGCACGTCGAAGGCCGAAGCGCAGCGCTATCCGGTGATCGACCGCTACATCGCGGCGGTGGACGTCAACGGCGTGATCTCCACCGGCCATGCGGCGCTGGAGTCGCCCGAGGGTATCTACATCAGCCTGTATCCGGCCGTCGAGATCGATCGTTCTCCCGATGAATTCACACGGATCCTGCGCGCGACGCGCGAGAACGACGTGCCCGGGCTGTTCCAGCCCGACTATGCGACCGAGTCGAAGGCGTGGTGTCCGTCGACCGTGCGCGTGCGGATCCGCAACTACGATCCGGCGAAGCTGGCCGCGTTCTGGTCGTCGTATCGGCAGACGGTCACGTACAACCTCACGCACCGCAACTGTTCGAGCACCGTGTCGAACGCGCTCGAAGCGGCGCTCGACGGCGCGGTGTGGCGGCTCAAGGGCACGCGGGCCGGGTGGGGCGCATTCGTGCGGCTGCTGCTCACGCCCGAGCTGTGGGTCGCCGCGCAGATCCGCAAGCGCGCGGTGACGATGGCCTGGACGCCCGGGCTCACGCTCGACTATGCGCGCGCGCTCAGCATGCTCGCCGATCCGCGTCCGTTCGCGTGGTGGAAGGTCGCGCGCTCGGCCGTGCAGGCGATCATCGCGTCGCGCCGCGCGTGGCGCGAGCAGGACAGCGCGGCGATGTCGTCCGGCGGATCGGAGGCCGCGTCGGTGAAATGATCGCGTGGCGCCGGACGAGGGCCGGCGCGTGAGCATCGGCGTGTGACAGATTCTCGCGCTCGAAGGCGCGGATTCGGCCGCGCGTGCGCGCATGCAGCTTGGCAGCAGCGAGCCGTGAGCAGGGGCATGCTGTCCGCGAGTTCGATGCTTTGCCCATTCCGATCGCGACGCGATAGGGCCTGCCCGGCCGGCAGGCCGTCATCGTGGGGATGCTCCGTTGCAGGGCGAGCCGGCGTCTCCGGCGGAGAAGGGCGCGTATTGGTACCGGTGCCGGCGCTGACAAGGGTGGCGTTCGACTACGAATTCCTTCGTCCACCTTCATATTGATGCCACGTTGCGCGAGCAACAATCGCGGGCAGACATTCGACAACCTTGTGGCGCATCCCGCGACCGCAAGCCTTTTCCGAGGAAACGCCATGCTCAAGACGCTCGCCCGCGCCGCGGCCGCAATCGCCGTCGCATCCGCCTCGCTGCACGCCGTCGCGCAGACCAGCTACGACTACCTGCTGCTCGCTGCTTCGTGGGAACCCGGCTTCTGCGCGTCGCACGACACGCCGGAGTGTACGAACCTCGCCGGCACGTACGCGGCGACGAGCCTGTCGCTGCATGGTCTCTGGCCGAACCGGTACGACGGCAACCAGCCGTTCTACTGCGGCGTGCCGCAGAGCGACGTCGATCTCGACAACGCGCACCAGTGGTGCAGCATGGATGCGTATCCGGTCAGCACCGCGACCCGCAGCACGCTGTCGACCTACATGCCGGGCGTGGCGTCGTGCCTCGACAAGCACGAATGGTTCAAGCACGGCACCTGCTCGAACTCGGCGTCGCCGGATGCGTACTGGAACCAGGCGGCCGGCATGATCAGCCGGCTCGGCAACACGTCGTTCAACGCGTTCCTGCAGGCCAACGCGGGCAAGACGGTGACGCGCAACCAGCTGCTGTCCGCGTTCGAAGGCGCGTTCGGCAGCAATACGCGCAGCGCGGTGTCGCTGAAGTGCACGAAGACCAATGGCGTCAGCTATTTCACGGAAGCGTGGATCGCGGTCAAGACGAACGCGACCGCGCAGTTTCCGAGCGCGGCGTCGCTCGTGACGGACGGGAATACGCAGGGGACGTGCCCGACGTCGGGCGTGTATATCGCGAAGTAACGCGCGAAGTTGCGCACGGCGTAATGCGCGAGGCGCCGGCCGGAAGCGTTCCGGCCGGCGTGGCGTGGATATCGTGCGCCTAAGCGAGCAGCCGCAGCGCGTCCGCGAGCGACAGCACCGTCGTGCGCGTCTCGAACGCCGTCGCGAACAGATGCTCGTGCACGACTTCATCCGGGTCGTAGCAGCAGTCCTTCACCGTATACAGCCGGAAATCCGCGTCGCTGGCGTGTGCGACCGACGACAGCACGACGCCGGTCGACGCAATCCCGACCAGGATCAGCGTATCGATACCCCGCGCGATGAGCCGCGCCTGCAGGTCGGTGCGGAAGAACACGCTCGCGCGATGCGCGATAGTCAGCGGCTCGCTGTCTAGCCGGCCGAGCTCCGGGCACGGGCCGTCGTCGACGAACAGGCCGAGTTGCTTGATCCCTTGCCCGTTCTTGTTGCGGGGGCTGACTTCCGGATAGCCGGGGCTGAAGCGGAGATTCGCGAAGCAGACGTGGACACCGCTCGCCCGGGCTGCATCGCACAGCTTGCGCGTATTGGCGAGCAGGGTGGGGGCGACTGACGGAAAGAGGCCGAGGATGTCGGTCTGGTAGTGCATCACGATCAGCGCGGTTTGTGCCGGAACGATCGAGGGTATCGGCGCGTGCGTGCTGCCTTCCGCACCTGCATGGCGAGTCGTCGCGAGATCTGAAGCGTGTTCCGGTTGCATGACTGATGCTCTCCCATGAGCCACTTCGGTGTTTTCAGAAAATCGACCGCTCCGTATACGTCGTCAACCATTCCGGCGCGAGCGTGTTGGAACTCCGGCAATATAAACCGACATTTCATCTTGGTGCAGACCGGCCGAGCTGGCGAGTGCGGTACCGCCCTGGACGACCGGGTTCGTTCAGCTCTGGACATCGGGTCGGCGATACTGAAATGCCGGCAATCTGGCAAACTTCGCGAAACACCGACATTTGGAGAACGGTGGTGTCCATCAATGTACGCGGCACGGAAGGCTACGCGGAGCATGCACATTCGCTCATCGAGCAATGGCAGGACATCTCGTTCGAGGAACATCATCGGCCCATGCTGCATCTCGTTCCCGCGCGCCCGTCTTGCATTCTCGATGTTGGAGCCGGTATCGGAACCGATGCGGCTGCATTCGCGGCGATGGGGCATTCGGTCGTAGCCGTCGAACCGGTGGATGCGTTGCGCGTTGCGGGAATCAGGCGGCATTCGTCTCCTCGGATCGAATGGCTGGACGATAGCCTGCCGGATCTTGCGATTTTGCGTACGAGGCGAAAGGAATTTGACTTCGTGATGCTGTCGGCCGTCTGGATGCACCTTGATGAAGACGAACGTCGTCGGGCGATGCCGAACGTCAGCGCTCTCCTGTGCGACGGCGCGGTGCTGGTCGTGTCCTTGCGTTACGGACCGGTTCCGGAAGGACGACGGATGTTCGACGTCTCAGCGGAAGAAACCATGCAGCTCGCAAATGCTCATGGCTTGCGCAATGTGCTGAATGTCCAGACCGAATCCGTACAGCGTGGAAATCGGCGTGCGGGTGTGATGTGGAGCCGATTGGCATTCGTCAAAAGCGGCACGCGGGGTTAGCTTCGGTCGAAGCTCGAGCCAGGGTGGCTTCGGTAAGCGCGTATGGAGCGATCAGCGCCTGTTCTCGAAGAGAGCGGTGGCAGTAAGGGGTTGGTCTCTGCCGGATATGTGCGACTGCTGCAGAGACGCACGTGCTGTAAAGATCCAACCTCGACACTGAGGATTACCCGACGACGTTCTGTCAAAATATCCGCCCAATCCTCCTGATCGAGCGCGGAATGGAACTCAGACAACTACGCTATTTTCTCAGTGTCGTCGAACACGGAAGCATGGGCAAGGCAGCGCTGGAACTCGGCGTGGTGACCTCGGCACTGAGTCAGCAGATCAGCCGTCTCGAAGGCGAACTGTCCACGCGCTTGCTGCAACGCACCTCGGCGGGCGTCGTTCCGACCGATGCAGGTCTGGCGTTCTGGCGTCAGGCGCAACTCGCGCTGCGGCATATCGACGATGCCGCGCTTGCCGCACGCTCGGCCCGTCTGTCGGGCCATGTCAGCGTCGGCATGGCGCCGAGCACGGCGAGCGTGCTGGGTGTCGCATTCATGCAGGCCATGCGCTCGCGCTATCCCGATGTACGGTTGCACATGGTCGAAAGTCTCTCCGGCTATCTTGCGTCCATGTTGAGCGCGCGTCAGATCGATCTCGCCGTGCTGTTCCATGAGGAGTCCGCGCAACGATGGAGCGTGCTGCCGCTGCTGGACGAGCGGCTGTTCCTGATCGGCGCGGGCGATCTCGATGGCATGCCGACGAGCGCGTCCGTCCGGCTGAAAAATCTTGGCAGGCTTCCGCTGATTCTCCCCAGCGGCACGCACGGGCTGCGTTCGCTGCTGTTATCGGCGTTCAGGCGCGCCGAGTACGAGCCGAACATCGTCGCCGAAGTCGACGGCCTTGCGCTCCTGATGGACTTCGTCCGCACCGGCATCGGCGCGACGATACAACCGGGCGCGGCGCTCGCAAGGCCCGAGAACGTGATACTGACGAGCGTGCCCGTCGCTGAAAAATACGCCACGCGGCCCAACATGCTCGCCAGCATCTCCGATGACGAACTGTCTCCCGCCGGTCTCGCTGCGCGCGTGGTGCTCGCCGATGTCGCCCGTCGACTGGTGCAGGAAGGCCGCTGGCCCGGTGCGCGGCTGCGGGAACCTCAGCCTTCACAAAAAGTGAAGACCCGTTGACGGCTGGCTGGTAGCGACGCGGGCACGAGACCTTTACGATTTGTCCAAAAGGAGGCAAGTCTGATGGTCGATGTGCTCGTAATCGGAGGAGGCAATGCCGCGCTGTGTGCCGCATTGATGGCGCGCGAAGCGGGCGCCTCGGTCCTGCTTCTCGAATCCGCGCCGCGCGAATGGCGCGGCGGCAACTCGCAACACACGCGCAATCTGCGCTGCATGCACGATGCGCCGCAAGACGTTCTCGTCGACGCCTATCCGGAAGAGGAATTCTGGCAGGACCTGTTGAAAGTCACCGGTGGCATCACGAACGAGCATCTCGCGCGGCTGACGATCCGCGCGTCGTCGTCGTGCCGGCCGTGGATGCAGAAGCATGGGGTGCGCTTCCAGCCGCCGCTGTCCGGTGCGCTGCACGTGGCACGCACCAACGCGTTCTTCATGGGCGGCGGCAAGGCGCTCGTCAACGCGTATTACCGCAGCGCCGAAGCGCTCGGCGTCGATATCCGCTATGAAACGCCCGTTGATTCGCTTGAACTCGACGGCAGTCTCTTCATCGCGGCGCGCAGCGGCAGCCAGCGCTTCGAGGCGCGCGCTTGCGTGCTGGCGGCAGGCGGTTTTGAATCGAATCGCGAATGGCTGCGCGAAGCGTGGGGGCAAAACGAGCGCGGCGAATGGCCCGCCGACAACTTCCTGATTCGCGGCACGCGCTTCAACAAGGGCGTGCTCATCAAGCATATGGCCGACGCTGGTGCGGACATGATTGGCGATCCGTCCCAGTCGCATTGCGTCGCCATCGATGCACGCGCGCCGCTGTATGACGGCGGAATCTGCACACGCATCGACTGCGTGTCGCTGGGCGTCGTGGTGAATCGTGACGCCGAGCGCTTCTACGACGAAGGCGAGGATTTCTGGCCGAAGCGCTATGCAATCTGGGGACGGCTCGTTGCGCATCAGCCGGGGCAGATCGGCTATTCGATCATCGACTCGAAAGCAATCGGCCGCTTCATGCCGCCGGTGTTTCCGGGCGCACAGGCCGACACGCTGCCGGAACTCGCGCGCAAGCTCGGGCTGCCGGAGGCGCGCTTCATGGAAACGCTCACGCGCTACAACGATACGTGCCGCGACGGCACCTTCGACCACACCGCGCTCGACGACTGCCACACCGAAGGCCTCGCGCCGCCCAAGACACACTGGGCCCGCCGCATCGAGACACCGCCGTTCTACGGTTACGCGTTGCGGCCAGGCATCACGTTCACGTATCTCGGACTCAAGACCAATGACCGCGCGCAGGTTCACTTCGGCGGCAACGCCAGTGAAAACCTGTTCGTCGCCGGCGAAATGATGGCCGGCAACGTGCTCGGCAAGGGCTATACGGCGGGCGTCGGCATGTCGATCGGCACGGCCTTCGGGCGCATTGCCGGGACGCAGGCCGCACGCGCCGCGCTCAAGACAACGGAGGCAACCAGTGCAGCAGTCTGACCCGCTCGCGCCCGAACGCGCGCGCACGGCGTGCTCGGTCGATACGAAAAAAACTCCACACGGCAGCACGGCGCGCGTGATCCCCATCGTACACATGAGCGCCGGCGAAACCGAAGTGGCACGGCAGATGCAGATCTGCAACGCCTGCCGCTATTGCGAAGGCTTCTGCGCGGTGTTCCCGGCCATGACGCGCCGCCTGGAATTCGGCAAGGCGGACGTCAACTATCTGGCGAATCTCTGCCACAACTGCGGCGCGTGCTATCACGCGTGCCAATACGCGCCGCCGCACGAATTCGGCGTGAACGTGCCGAAAGCGATGGCCGAAGTCCGGCTCGAAACCTACACCGAATACGCGTTTCCTGCGTCGTTCGGCGCGCTGTACAAGCGAAACGGCCTGACTTTGTCGGTTGCATTGGCGGCCGGAATCGCGCTGTTTCTGCTGCTCGGTACGGCATTGCGCGGCGGCTTGTCGGGCGATGTCGCGCCGGCGAACTTCTACGCGATCTTCCCGCACGGCCTGCTCGCGGCGATGTTCGGCATCGTTTTCCTGTTCGCCATTCTTGCGCTCGGTCTCGGCGTCACGCGCTTCTGGCGCGACGTGTCGGCAGGAACGGCGAGCGCGAGCGCGCCAGCCGTCGCGGAAGCGGCCAGGAACGCGCTGACGCTCAAGTACCTGGACGGCGGCCACGGCGACGGCTGCAACGAAGAGGACGATGCCTTCACGCTGGCGCGGCGTCGCTTCCATCACCTGACGTTCTACGGCTTCATGCTGTGCTTTGCGGCAACCGCAGTCGCGACGCTCTATCACTATGCATTCGGTCTGGAAGCGCCGTATCCGTTTCTGAGCGTGCCGGTGCTGATGGGAACGGCGGGCGGCATCGGGCTGATTGCGGGGCCGGCGGGACTGCTGTGGCTGAACCTGAAACGCGTTCCGGAGCGGGGCGATCCCCGTCAGCGTCCGATGGACCGCGGCTTCATCGCGCTCCTGCTTCTGACGAGCGCATCCGGTCTCGCGCTGCTCGCGCTCCGCACGACCTCGGCGATGCCGTCGCTGCTCGCGATTCATCTCGGCATCGTGATGGCGCTGTTCGCCACGCTGCCTTACGGCAAGTTCGCGCACGGCATCTTCCGCTCGGCGGCATTGCTCAAATCGTCGCTAGAGAAGCGGCAACGCAGCACGCTGAACCTCGGTTCGGATTAGCAGACACCAGGGCGCGTGGGCGCCCATCATCATAGACAAGAAGCAGGAGACGCAATGAACCGCACAGAATCGATCGCTGCCACGCCCGGCATTTCGCCCATGACGAGGGCCGCCGCCGTGTTGCGCGTGACCAGCGGCAATTTCATCGAACAGTTCGATTTCTTTCTGTTCGGCTTCTACGCGACCTCGATCGCGAAGATCTTTTTCCCGTCCACCAGCGAGTTCGCGTCTCTGATGCTCACCTTCGCTGTGTTCGGCGCGGGCTTCCTGATGCGTCCGCTCGGCGCGATCTTTCTCGGCGCGTATATCGACAAGGTCGGGCGGCGCACCGGGCTGATCGTTACGCTGTCGATCATGGCGAGCGGCACCGTTCTGATTGCCTGCGTGCCGGGGTACGCGACCATCGGCCTGGTCGCGCCAGCGCTCGTGCTGCTCGGGCGTCTGTTGCAGGGCTTCTCGGCGGGCGCGGAACTGGGCGGCGTGTCGGTCTATCTCGCGGAAATGGCGACGCCCGGCAACAAGGGTTTTTACACGAGTTGGCAGTCGGCGAGCCAGCAGGTCGCCATCGTCGTGGCGGCGGCCATCGGTTACGGATTGAACCAGTGGCTGTCCGCGCAGCAGATCGCTGCATGGGGGTGGCGCGTGCCGTTCTTCATCGGTTGCGCGATCGTGCCGTTCCTGTTCGTGCTGCGCCGCTCGCTGCAGGAGACCGCGGCGTTCGAAGCGCGGCGGCATCATCCGCAGGCGCGCGAGATTTTTGCGATGCTGCTCGGCAATTGGCGCACCGTCATCGGCGGCATGCTGCTGACGGCGATGACTACCACCACCTTCTATCTCATCACCGTGTATACGCCGACCTTCGGGAAGTCGGTGCTGAAGCTGTCCACCTCCGACAGCCTGATGGTGACGCTGCTCGTGGCTGCGTCGAATTTCGTCTGGCTGCCGATCGGCGGCACGATTTCCGACCGCATTGGCCGCAAACCGCTGTTACTCGCCATTTCCGCGCTGACGATCTTCACGGCTTATCCGGCGCTGTCCTGGCTCGCCGATGCACCGAGCTTCGCGCGCATGCTGATCGTGCTGCTGTGGTTCTCGTTCTTCTTCGGCATGTATAACGGCGCGATGGTCGCCGCGCTCACCGAAGTGATGCCGGTCGAAGTGCGCGTCGCGGGCTTCTCGCTGGCGTTCAGTCTCGCGACGGCGCTGTTCGGCGGCTTTACGCCGGCCGTATCGACGTATCTGATTCAGGTCTTGCATGACAAGGCCGCACCCGGCTACTGGCTGAGCTTCGCTGCGCTCTGCGGCTTTTGCGCGACGCTCGGGCTGTACCGTCGCCGCGCGGGCGGCAATGCGTCGGCGGCATCGTCGGCCTGAGGGCGATTACAGCGGCGCGTTTCCGTCACCCCGGCTTCGCGCCGGGCTTGCGCTTTTTCAGCGGCGACAAGAGGGGCGATGCGGTCCAGCTTGCGCAGCAGCGCAGGCCACTCCGCTTTGCCGCAGGAGCGGCGGGTCTGTGGTTGACAGGCTCGTGTGTCCGGCGCGCAGATCATGGGCCGAAGGCTATTCGACTGACCGACGAGTGGGCTTTTCGGCAAGGGGAGCGGATTCAACCGGCAACGGACCGCCGGGGAGGTATCCAACGGCGTTCGATTCGGCCATTACGAGTCATGCACGACCGGCACCCGCATTGGCGCTTGAGTACCGGTGTGACGCCTGCGGCGATACGCACGAAACTTGTTCCGCGATTTGCCGCGCCCGGTTGCTTTCTTCACTGTGCTCGCAATGCGGCAAAATGAGTGTCCTGTTGCCGGGCGGCCCCGATGAGTGGCGCACTGGAAGACGTGCCCCCGCTCACGGTGCCTTTGCTCCGGTCGACCGGTGGCGCGAGGCGGTGTGTTGCACCGTCCGGAATCGCGGCATCTGCCCGGGTGCGGCCCGTGCGATGATGTGCCATGACCGACATGAGAGATGGAATGACGACTACCTTCGACGAGGCGACAACGGCGGCAATCGCCGCGTTTGCGCAATTGGATTTCTACACGGCTGTGCAAGCGATGCGCGCCGAGGCCGATTACGACCGCGAACTGGACCAGTGGATCTCGCGCTATATCGACGAGCACGGCGGCGGCGCGGACGATGCCGCATACGACGCCCTGCACGCGCAGGCGCAGGCAACCCCGGAATATGCGCAGTTCGTCGATGCGGTTCGCCGGGAAATCCTGGAATACTTCGGCGTGACCGACGATCAACTGGACTGGATGGTCGTGCTGCGCAATGACGACAGCGATGAGCTTTGGGCGGAAGTCAACCGGCAGCGCAGCGCGCTGGGAACCGGTGAAGTGCGCGGAGATCTCTGACCATTGCTTGCCGTTGGGGGCGCAGGTCGGGCTGGGTGCTGGAGCCAGGTCAGTCACGTGGTGCGCCCGGCTTTCGGTCGCTGCAATCGATCCGCGGAGGGAGGACAAGCGATCGGATGTTCGGAACGAGTGACCGTTGTGCTCAGCGGACGGCGGATATTCGATCGGGAGATCGAGGCTAACGCGCATTGGCCCGGGACGAACTGCGGAACACGAGTCGTCAAGCAAGCGCTTGACGGTGACGTTCGCAAGCACCTCTAGGAACGGAAGCTCTCCAGCGTGTGCTGACCGTCGCACAGGAGGCGCACCTCTCGGCGGGCTGCATTCCTGCCATCGAACGGGTCGAATCAATCGAGAACACCGCTCGGCTGGAGTCGCGAGAAAAGGCGGTATATATCAGGAAATAATCGCACGGCGAGGATGATCGTTCGCTATGCTGCCTGCGACAACGCACCTACTCCAGCCGATATACATGAGCACGACTGCGCGGACCATTCTCAAAGCCATTCTGAGCATCCCCATTGCCTTTGGGCTCGCCTATCCCCTTATCTATCCCGCTGAAGGCGGAGGCGTTCTCGGCGAAATGGAGATGCTTGGGCCGATCGGTGGCATCGTCGTCATCGCGGTTTTCCTGGCGCTGGTCTATGCCTACGCGAGCGACCTCAGGACCACCCTGAAATCGGTCAACCGAGGATCGCGTGCGGCCGAACCCAACAGCGTCTGGCTCATGTTCCTCTTGCCATACAACTTCATCGAGGACTTCTTCATTATTTCCAACGTCGCGAAGTCCCTGGAAGCGGAGTCTCGTATCAATCCGGCTCTGTCGGGTTTGCGCTCGTTCGGCCGGATCAGCGGCATCGGGTGGTGTCTTGCCCAGGTTCTTTCGCTAATACCCAATACCATTGGCACCGTCGCCGGCGGAGTTGCGGTTCTCCTCTGGATTTGGCACTGGGTGTTCGTGCGCCGAGCCAACAGGATGCTCGCCGGCAGTCAGGTCTCCGTGGCTGCTCTACCTGGACGAACAGAATCGTAGCCCTCGTTGGAAGCCGGATCGCGTACCGCACCGCTTTGGGCGAATAGGATGGGCGGGAGTCGTGGTGCACGGCGGGGAGTTACGAAGCAAACCCGCTCCCGAGAACAAGAGTTATGCATCTTTCAAACTTGCGCGAAATCGCAAGATGTCCGACAGGCCACAGCTCGTATACGTCGTGGCGCGGCCCCTGGTTACTTACGTCGTGTTGACCACAGTCTGGCTGAGGCGCGCGCCTTCAAGGCCGGAGTCTGCCGGATCAAAACCTGTCAACGTCGATCACCGCCTGCGCAAACGCTCGCGGCGCCTCCTGCGGGTTGCTGTCCTAATGACCGAGTGTGGCCATCATTCCGGACGAATAGCGCTCGCCAGCTGCAGCGCCGAACGGAGCGGCCGCATCCAGGGCGTTCATCTCGTCCTGGGTCAGCGTGATATCGACGGCGGCGACGTTCTCTTCGAGATACCTGATGCGTCGCGTTCCCGGAATGGGCACCGTTCCGGTACTCGTCACCCATGCAAGGGCGAGCTGAGACGGCATGACGCCCTTTGCTTCAGCGATCTCGGTGATGCGGTCGACCAACAGTAGATTGGACTGGAGGTTCTCTCCCAGGAAGCGCGGATCGAACCGGCGGAAGTCGGTCGGATGCAGGTTATCCAGATGCTTCAGCGCACCGGTCAAGAAGCCTCGGCCGAGCGGCGAGTAGGAGACAAAACCGATTCCCAGCTCTCGGACGGTCGCCAGCACATCGTTGTGCTCGACGCCACGCTCGAACAGCGAATATTCCATTTGGACGGCCGTGAGCGGATGAACCGCGTGGGCTTTCCGGATCGTCTTTGCCGATGCCTCGGAAAGGCCGAGGTAGCGGATCTTGCCTTCGTGCACGAGGTCGGCTAGCGCGCCGATCGTCACTTCGATCGGCGTTGCCGGATCGATGCGATGCAGGTAGACGAGGTCGATGACGTCGGTCCTCAGGCGTCGCAGCGATCCTTCGACCGACTTTCGGATATGCGACGGATCGCCCGTGACCAAGGGCTTCTCACCTTCCATGGCGAGCTTGCCGTGCTCGGTGTAGCGAAATCCTGCCTTGGTCGACAGGATGACCTTGTCGCGCTTGCCTATGAAGGCCTTGCCGAGAAGCTCCTCGTTCATGAATGGGCCGTAGACCTCCGCCGTATCAAAGAACGTCACACCGAGGTCGAGGGCGCGCATGAGGGTTGCAAGGCTTTCGTGCTCGTCGCTGGGCCCGTAGGTAGTGCTCATACCCATGCACCCAAGGCCTTGCGCGCTGACCGCCATGCCTTGGCTTCCGAGTGATACCGTTCGCATGTTTTTTCTCCTGGCTACGTTGCCATAGTGGTTGGTGATAAGGCGCGACTGGTTGTCCCGAGTCGCATCGAATTTGCTCAATCCAGCGTCACGCCCGTCAGTTGTTCGCTGAGCTGCCACAAACGGCCGGCGGAGACGGGGTCGATGGCACGGGGCCTGACGCCGTGCATTTCAGGGCTCCCGTCGCTGGGAAGCGCGATGGCGATGTCGCAATCGGCGCAGTAGACGCCGCCCATGCCGGCTAGTTGAGGGCTCGTCGCGCACCACACGGAGGTGGCCGCCCCCTGTTCGGGCGTCTTCTTGTTGTTTTCCGGATCAATGACCGGCTTGCCCTCGGCATCGAAGATCCGGCTCGCTTCGATCTCGGAGGGCAGCATGTGGCGCGCTAGCGGGGTGGCAATGCCACCGGGATGGACGGCGAATGCGCGCACGTTCCAGTGCCGGCCGATTGAATCCAGCGCGACGGCGAACAAGGCGTTCGCGGTTTTGGCCTGGCCGTAGGCTATCCATCGGTCGTACTCACGACGCTCGAAATGAGGGTCGCGAAAATCGATGCCGGCGCGGCGATGTCCGTAGGAGCTGAGCGCTACGACGCGAGCCCCCTCCGCGCGCACGAGTGCGGGCCATAGCCGGCAGGTGAGTTGGAAATGGCCGAGGTGGTTGGCCGCGAACTGCATTTCGTAGCCGCGCGCATCGCGTGTCAGCGGTGCGGCCATGACTCCAGCGTTGTTGACAAGAATGTCCAGCGTGTCCGTCAGCGACAGTACGCGACTGGCGAATCTGTCTATCGCTGCAGGCTCCAGCAAGTCCATCGCTTCCACGATGACGTCAGGCATGGTCGCGAGGGCTGCTTCGGCCTGGGCTGTATCGCGGGCCGGCACGATGACCCTGGCGCCTGCGGAACGAAATGCACGGACGGTCTCGATTCCGATACCTGAAGCGCCGCCGGTTACCACGACGGTCTTGCCCGTAAGATTGATGCCACGGATCACCTCGTCGGCGGTCGAGGCGGGGCCGAAGCCTGAACCGATTGGTTTTTGAGGCGTGTGCGTCATACGGTTTCCTCGTTCAATTCTGCGTTTGGGACGCTCCATTGAATCGCAGCGACCGTTCGCGGCGGTAGCGCAATGCCGCCAATCTCTTGCACAATCCTGTCAATTGGTGTTTCCGGAGCGGGTGCAATGCCCTGAGGTGTTTGGAGGCAGGCTTGGACCACTTGTACGAACTTCGCGCGCTGGTCGAGCGCCATGGCGGGGAAGGCCCGACTGAAACCGCCGTTGGCGGGCTGACGCTTTATGTCGAGACGGATCTTTCGGTGGTCACCTACGTGGTCCACCGGCCGGTTTTGGCCCTAATCCTCGGAGGGGCAAAGCGGACGGTGCTCGGAGGCCGGCTATTCGACATCGTGCCGGGCGACTACGTAGCCGTGTCCGTGGACCTGCCAGCGACAGGGCAGGTCACCCAGGCGCCATACTCCGCCGTCACGCTGGACCTGGACTTGGGCATGCTCGCGAGCTTGATCGCCGAGCCAATGGCGCCACAGGGCGGCGCCGCCGGCGTGGAGGTCAACCACGCTGGGCCCGATTTGCTTGATGCGATGTGGAGATTGGTCAGGTTGCTCGACCGGCCGGAGGACATTGCAGTCCTTGCGCCCATGATCCGGCGCGAGGTGTTCTGGCGGATTCTGCAAAGCCCGTGTGGCCCCATGGTCCGCCAGATTGCCATGGCGGACAGCCGCCTCTCGCAGGTGAGTCGTGCCATCACATGGCTGCGCACCAATTTTTCGGAGTCGGTGCGGGTCGAACGCCTGGCCGCGTTGGCAGGGATGAGCCCAGTATCTTTCCACCGCCATTTCAAGGCGGCAACCGCCATGAGCCCGCTTCAATATCAAAAGCAAATCCGCCTCCAGACCGCTCGCGCCCGGCTTTTAGCGCAACAAGGAGATGTCGCAGGCGTCGGCTTTAGCGTGGGCTATGAAAGCCCGAGTCAATTCAGCCGTGAATATGCACGCCAATTCGGAGTGTCTCCCGCGCGTGACATGGCCCGTTTCCACGGGGCAGGAGAGCGCGCCCATTGCGTTGCAGACTAGCGATGCCGTTTCTCTCGTTCGACTTTCCCCCACGGGGCGTGCGGCCCGCAACGGACACCCGTCAATAATCAAATTTGCAACGTATGGAATGACGGTCCGCGGACTCCAACAATGCGGCGCGATCTTCGCCGTCGGACCGGGTTCGGCCAGTCGTGGATGTCGGCGGGTTCTATCGCATCGACATTCGAATGTCGCCTGCGCCGAGGTGACGGGCTTTCGCGCGCATTCCATGTCCGGAGATGCTGAAATTTCCAGACAGTCGCCGACCGTGGTCAAAGGCTGGCCGGGGCCGTCATCCGATGTCCGCGCGCCAGAGCACGGAACGATCGCGCTCCCGCAGCCTGAATGCCCGAACATGGCGGACGCATGTTCGGGATGCGCCTTCAACGCATCGCCGGCGTGGCGCCTGCCCGATTTCCGTCATCCCGGTCCCACGGCGGCACGCCACCGAACGCATCGACCAGGAAATCGATCATGACGCGCACTCTGGCGCTCAAGTGTCGGCGGCTCGGGTAGACAGCAAGTATGTCGATCTCGGGTAGACGATACTCAGGCAACACGTGAACGAGTTTGCCTGCACGCAGATCGTCGTTGATCAGGAACGTGGGTTGCCAGATCAGCCCTTGCCCGGCGAGCGCTGCCGAGCGCGCCGTATCGCCGTTATTGGTATGCATATGGCAGTCGACCCTCACAGGATGGGTCTTGCCGTTACCATCGATCAGTTCCCATTCGTCGCCAGTGGCCGCATATGTGTACCCGATGCAGCGATGCTCGACCAGGTCCGTCAGCGCGGTCGGATGTCCGAAGCGGGCCAGATAGGCCGGCGACGCACACAAGATGTTTTGCGATGTCGCCAGCTTGCGTGCCGCGTGGTTGGTCGAGCCGGCGCGCGAGATGCGAATGGCGAGATCGTAGCCCTCGTCGACGATATCGACGACGCGGTCGATCAGCCCGATGTCGAGTTCGATTCGCGGATATTTCTGCATGAAGCCGGGCCATAGCGGCGCCAGATACAGAATGCCGAAGCTCACGGGCGCATTGATGCGCAGTCGTCCACGTGGTTCGACCGACGCGGATGACACAAGCCCCTCCGTCTCCGCAACCTCGTCGAGGATGGACTTGCAGCGGGCGTAGAGTGTCTCGCCGCCCTCCGTCAGGGACAGCGTGCGTGACGTGCGATTCAGGAGGCGCGTGCCGAGGTGCGCTTCCAGTTCATGCACGTACCGCGTGACGTTGGCCGGCGACGTGCCGAGCGCTTCCGCCGCGCGCGCGAAGCCGCCACGGCTCACCACCGTCACGAAAACCTCGAAGGCGCGAAGGCGATCCATACCAATCCTCGATCATTCACAAAAACTTAATGATAGGACCATTTTTTATGCCTTTCTGCAATCAAGACTGAAGCCTATATTGCTCTCACGGGCCAACGCATCGGGCGCTGGCCGACGCAGCGGATCAGGAGATTGGAAATGCAACGTTTGACAGGAAAAGTCGCCATCGTGACGGGTGCCAGCGCAGGTATTGGCCGCGCCACTGCAAAGCTGTTCGCGAAGGAAGGCGCCAAGGTGGTCATTGCGGCGCGGCGCGCCGCGGAACTCGAAGCGCTCGCGGCGGAGATCGCCAGCGAAGGCGGCGAAGCCGCGTATCTGGCCGGCGACGTACAGTCGGAGGACTTCGCGAAAGCGCTGGTCGCGCTTGCAGTGAGCCGCTTCGGCCGTCTGGACATCGCCTATAACAACGCAGGTACGCTCGGCGAGATGGGCCCGACCACCGGTATTTCCGAAGCAGGCTGGAACGCCGCGCTGGCGACCAATCTGACCAGTGCCTTCCTGGGCGCGAAGCACCAGATTCCCGAAATGCTGAAGCAAGGCGGCGGATCGATCATCTTCACGTCGACCTTCGTCGGTTACTCGTTCGCGTTTCCCGGCACGGCGGCCTACGCGGCGAGCAAGGCCGGGCTGATCGGCTTGACGCAGGCACTCGCCGCGGAGTACGGCGCGCAAGGCGTGCGGGTCAACGCGGTGTTGCCGGGTGCCGTGGACACGGAGATGTATCGCGGCATGAACGACACTCAAGAATCGCAGGCGTTCGTGACCGGACTGCATGCGCTCAAGCGCGTGGCAAAGCCGGAAGAACTGGCGCGTTCAGTGCTTTATCTCGCATCCGACGATTCGTCCTTTGTCACCGGCACTGCCTCGCTGGTCGATGGCGGCGCATCGATTACGCGTACGTAAACCTGTTGGCGACATCCAGTCGTTCGAGACTCGATGTCGTCACGTCTACTTTGTCCACGGAAAAAGGAATCACTCATGAACCTGAATCTGACAGGCAAACTCGCACTGGTGAGCGGCAGCACAGCCGGCATTGGCCTCGCTATCGCCAGCACGCTGGCCCAGGAAGGCGCTCGTGTGATCGTGAACGGACGCTCCCGGTCATCTGTCGATGACGTAGTCGCGCAACTGAAAGCGGATACCGGCGGCGATGTGGCTGGATTTGCGGGCGACCTGAGTACGGCCGAAGCGGCCGACGAACTGGCGCAACGCTATCCGGGTGTGGAAATCCTGATCAATAACCTCGGCATCTTCGAGCCCAAGCCATTCGAAGAGATTCCTGACGCGGACTGGAAGCGTTTCTTCGAGGTCAACGTCCTGAGTGGCGTACGCCTCGCCCGGCTGTTTCTGCCGGCAATGAAGCAGGCCGACTGGGGGCGCATCATTTTCATTTCGAGCGAAAGCGGGGTGCAGATTCCGGCCGAAATGATCCACTACGGGGTGACGAAGACCGCGCAGATCGCGGTTGCGCGCGGGCTGGCCGAAGCCGTTGCCGGCACGGGTATCACGGTCAACAGCATCCTGCCGGGGCCGACGAAATCGCGCGGCGTGGGCGAATTCGTCGAGACGCTCGCGAAGGCCGACGGCAAATCGTTTGAAGCGTTCGAAAAGGAATTCTTCGAGAAGGTCCGTCCCACATCGCTCATCAAGCGATTCGGTTCGCCGCAGGAAGTGGCGTCCCTCGTGGCGTATATCGCCAGCCCGCTTTCGTCGGCGACGACCGGCGCTGCGTTGCGAGCCGACGGGGGCGTGATAAAGAGCGCCTTCTAGCTGCGTGGCCGGATTTGCGCCGGCCTATCCGAATCTTGCTCGCTCAATGTTCCGATGCGATCGGTTGTCGCGCTCGATTCATGACGGGTGCGATGTCCGGTTTCGGGCGTTGCGAGCGTGTCCTCCGGGTCGATTGCTGCCCGAGAACGAATTCCCGATTCAACGTGCCGGTGTGTGCCGAATCGATCGTCACATTGCGAAGAATGCGTTGCGCGTGAATTCTGTGCGTCAAAAAATCGACCTTTCCGTATAAGTCGTCAACCACTCCAGCGCCAACGTCCCCGCCAGCGAGTTCCCGTTCGCATCGAGCCCCGGCGCCCACACGCACACGGCCATCTCCCCCGGCAGCACCGCGACGATCCCGCCGCCGACACCGCTCTTGGCAGGCAAGCCGACGCGATATACGAAGTCGCCCGCCGCGTCATAGGTGCCGCAGGTCAGCATCAGCGCCGACAGCCGCTTCGCCGAACTCGCGTCGACGACCCGCTCGCCGGTAACGGGCGCGACGCCCCCGTTCGCAAGAAACAGCGCGGCCTGCGCCAGCTCGACGCAGTTCATCGTGATCGCGCACTGGCGACAATACGCGTCGACCACCGTATCGGGCGGCATCTGCATGTTGCCGAAGCTCGCCATGAAATGCGCCATCGCGCGGTTGCGTTCCGCGTGCTGCAGTTCCGACAGCGCGACGCGCGAATCGTAGTCGAGGTCGGTCGCGCCGATCAGCCGCCGCACGAACTCGACGAGCGCCGTCTCGGCCCTGACGAAGCGGCGGCACAGCACGTCGGTGACGACCAGCGCGCCGGCGTTGATGAACGGGTTGCGCGGCTTGCCGCGCTCGCTTTCGAGCTGAACGAGCGAATTGAACGCGGTGCCCGACGGCTCGCGGCCGACCCGTTCCCACAGCGCGTCGCCCAGCAACTGGAACGCGAGCGTGCACGCGAACAGCTTCGAGATGCTCTGGATCGAGAAGCGCTCCCGCGCGTCGCCGACCGTGTAAACGTTTCCGTCCAGCGTCACGACGGCCATCCCGAACTTGTCGGCGGGCACCTTCGCGAGCTCGGGAATGTAGTCGGCGACGCGTCCCTGGCCGATCCAGGGGGCGAGTTCGGTATGGATGCGTTCGAGGATCGGCTGATAGTTCATCGCGTGCGAGGCAGGGCGGGCGGCCCGGTTTCCAAAGAGCCCGTATGGAACCGTTTCGGCGCCGGTTCGTCAAGCGCGGCAGCAATCGCGCCCTTATTTATCGGTCGGGCAAACAGGCGAGCGGTGGGCGCAGTATCATGCGGTACGTTTCGACCGATGGCCGGCAGCCGGCGCAAGCCTGCCGCCGCCGCGGTCTCCCCGTACGATCCGACCGTTGCCCATGCCCTTTCGCATCCTGCTCGTCGAAGACGACACCCGCCTGTCCACGCTGATCGCCGGCTACCTGCGCAAGAACGACTATGAAGTCGACACTGTGCTGCATGGTGACGCCGCCGTGCCGGCGATCCTGTCCACGCGCCCGGATCTCGTCATTCTCGACGTGAACCTGCCGGGCAAGGACGGGTTCGAGATCTGCCGCGAGGCACGCAAGCAATACGACGGCGTGATCATCATGGTGACGGCGCGCGACGAGCCGTTCGACGAACTGCTCGGCCTCGAATTCGGCGCCGACGACTACGTGCACAAGCCGGTCGAGCCGCGCATCCTGCTCGCGCGGATCAAGGCGCAGCTGCGCCGCGTGCCCGCGCGCGCGGCCGAGGGCGCCGCGTCGCAGCCGGAGCGCTACACATTCGGCCAGTTCTCGATCGACCGCACCGACCGCTCGGTCGTGCTGCCCGGCGGCGGCTCGCCCGACCTCACGTCGGCCGAGTTCGACCTGCTGTGGGTGCTGGTGTGCCGTGCGGGGGAGGTCGTCAGCCGCGACGACCTGATGCTGCAGCTGCGCGGGGTCGAATTCGACGGCCTCGACCGCACGATCGACGGGCGCATCTCGAAGCTGCGCCGCAAGCTGCACGACGATGCAGGCAACCCGCAGCGGATCAAGACGATCCGCAGCAAGGGTTACCAGTTCAGCAAGCATGCGTGGGAATGACGCCACCCTGGCGCGACGCCGTCGGCCGCCGCGTCCCCGCATCGCACGATAGCCGGAAGCCGCGATGATCCGACGCACCCGTTCGCACCCCGACGCAGCGCCGCTTTCCGCGCTGCGCTATGTCAAATGGCGCTGGCTGCATTTCCGCCGCGCGTGGACCGACACGCGCGCCGACCGCATTCCGAGCTGGTCGCGCCTGTACGTGCGCACCTACCTGCACCTGCTCGGCCTCGTGCTGCTGACCGCGCTGGTGCCGGCGCTCGCGCTGTGCGTGGTGTTGTCGCCGGAAGTCGTGTGGCATGCGTTCGACGCGCTGCCGGGCGATATCTGGATCGTGCTCGCGTTCGTGTTCACCGCGCCCGCACTCGCCGCGTATCGGTGGATGCGGCCGGTCTGGTCGGATCTCGTGATGGTGCGCGAGCGCGCGATCGATTTCACCGGCGGGCGCTTCAACACGCGCGCACGCGAGTCGCACAGCGTGATCATCGGCCCGCTCGCGCGCACGCTGAATGCGCTCGCGATGCGCATGGAGCGGCTGATCGCCGCGCAGCGCGACCTGACGAACGGGATCTCGCACGAGCTGCGCACGCCGCTCGCGCGCGTGCGCTTCGCGCTCGAGATGCTGCGCGAGCCGGGCTCGGCCGCCGAATACCACGGTGCGCTGGAGAGCATCGCGCAGGACGTGACGGAACTCGAGGAACTGATCGACATGAGCCTCACGTACGCGCGGCTCGAATACAGCTCGCTGCAGTCGAACCTCGAGCTGACCGCGCCGGTCGCGTGGTTCGAGCACCAGGTCAGCGACGCGCAGCTGCTGTATCCGGAGCGCGCGATCGAGTCGCGCATCGCGATCGCGTCGGACCTGCGCGTGAAGATGGACCGGCGGCTGATGTCGTACGCGATGCGCAACCTGCTGCGCAATGCGAGCAAATATGCGGCGTCGCGGATCGTCGTCGGGATCGCGATCGAACACGGCAACATCGCGATCTATGTCGAGGACGACGGGCCGGGCGTGCCGGAGAGCGAACGCGAGCGGATCTTCGACGCGTTCGTGCGGCTCGACCGCCGCACCGGCGGCTACGGGCTCGGCCTCGCGATCACGCGGCAGGTGCTCCACGCGCACAACGGCCGGATCGCGGTCGTCGATCCGGCCGAACTCGGCGGCGCGCGCTTCGAGATCAGCTGGCCGATCTAGCCGGCGTCCGGCCGCGCAAGGCGCGGGCGCTGACGCGGCGGATGCCCGCCGCCATCCGCACGCGCCGCCATCAGTATGTGCGGCCGAGCTGCAGGTAGATGTTGCGCCGGCCGCCCGGCGCGAGCGCGATACCCATGTACAGCGGACCGAATGAGGTCGACAGGCTCGTGAAGAACGTATAGCTCTGCTTGAGCGTGCCGCCGCCGACCTTCACGCCGCTCGACCACACGTTGCCGAGTTCCGCGCTGGCGCCGACCGACAGCGCCTTGATCGGGGACGCGTTGAACGTCATCAGCTGGTTCATGTAGGTCACGTTGCCGTACGCGAGTTCGTTGCCCGTCAGCTGGTCGGCCGCATACGCGGCCAGATGCTGGAACCCGCCGAGCGTGAAGTTGAACGCGTTGATCAGGTTGGTGCCGCCGATGCTCTTGCCGCCCTCGATCGTTGCACTGACGCTGTGCCGGCCGAACTGCTGCGCGATCATCGCCTTGGCGTAGAGCTCGGTGTAAGGCGTGTTGGATGTATCGGCGAGGTCCTCCGCGGACTGGCTGTTGTGCGACCACAGCGACCGTTCGACACGGAATTCGCCGTAGTAGCCGCGGCGCGGGAACATCGGATCGTCGAGCTGATCGATGACGAGCCGCGCACGCGCGGTCAGCGCCTGCGACGTGAAGCTCGGCCAGATCAGCGTCGAGCTGCCGTCGTCGAACGGGAACGGCAGGTTGTAGTTCGGCGAGCCGTGCCCGGTCGCATAGCCGATACCCATCCGGAAGTCGCCGAGCCGCGCGATCGGCAGGCCGAAGTCGAGCCCGGTGCGCGCCGTCTGCATCAAGTACTGGTTCAGCTTCACCTGGCCGCTGTTGTCGTACAGGTTCACGTAGCGACGCTGGTATTCCGCATAGGGCGAAATGTACAAGCCGTATGCGGCCGGCAACGGCTGGCGCAATTCGACGCGCGCCGACTGCAGGTCGCTGCCGATCGTCGTGTCCGCGCGGAACTCGAGGCCCGATTCGGTGAGCCACGGCCGCCGGTAGCCGACGTGCAGGCGGAAGCCGCCTTCGTCGGTCGAGCTGCTCGACATCCCGACGCCGAACAGCAGGAAATTCGGCCCCCAGTATTTCTCCCGCGCATCGATCTCGAGCACGTTCTCGTCGCCGTGGCTCACGATCTGCTGCGTCACGCTCTCGAAATTGCCGCCGGTCGTCAGTCCGAGCAGGTCCTGGCTGACGGTCGCCGGATCGTAGGTGTCGCCCGGTTTCACGTGCAGCGCGTCGGCGACGACACGCTTGGGCACGCCGCCGGTCGTCTTGATCTCGACCCGCGTGATGCGGATCGGCGGCGGCAGCGGCTGCGCATGCGCGGACCGGTAGGCCGCGTACTGTTCCGGCGTAAGCGCGAGGTGCCTGAGCCGCGGCAGCGCCGCGGTCGCGGCGGCCGCGCCGGCGGCGATCGCCTGCTTCGCGTTCTGGAAATCGGTGAACGCGAGCGCGCCGAGGTCGGGCGTGAGCAGCACGTCCTGCGCGGCGAGCTGCTTGCGCTGCGTCGTCACGTTCTGGCGGATCAGGATGCCGACCATCTGCTGCATCACGTCCGCCGGCGACGCGAGCGCGTCGAGCGGGCGCAGCTGCGAGCCGATGTCGACGGCGATCACGACCTTCGCACCCATCTGCCGCGCGGTGTCGACCGGCAGGTTGCTGACGAGCCCGCCGTCGACGAGCGCGCGGCCGTTGATCTCGGCCGGCGCGAACAGGCCGGGCATCGCCATGCTCGCGCGGATCGCGAGCGGCAGCGAGCCGCGGTCCAGCACGACCATCTGGCCGGTCTGCAGGTCGGTCGCGACCGCGCGATACGGGATCGGCAACTGGTCGAACGGCTGGTTGGTCGGCACGGCGGCGGTCCAGTTCGCGAGCAGCGCCTGCAGCCGGTTGCCCTGCACGAGGCCGACCGGCGCCTTCACGCCTTTCTTGCCGAAGCCCAGCGTCAGGCTGTTGATGTACAGGCGCTCGTCCTCGCGGCTGGTTTGCGGCAGGTCGGCGCGGTCGGTCACGTCGAACGCGATGTCGGCCAGGTTCACCTCCGACAGCTGCTTCTGCATCTCGTCGGCGGCCATCCCGCTCGCATACAGCCCGCCGACCACGGCGCCCATGCTCGTGCCGGCGATGCAGTCGATCGGGATGCGGTTTTCTTCGAGCACCTTCAGCACGCCCAGGTGCGCGTAACCGCGCGCGCCGCCGCCGGACAGCACGAGGCCGACCGGCGGCCGGCCGGCCGGGCCGCCGTCGGCGTTGCAGGTCGATGCGGGCGTGGCGGCGGGGGCGGCCGTCGTGGCAGGGGCGGCCGGTGCGGCGGCAGTGGCCGCCGGCGCGGTGCGCGCGGCGGTGTCGGCGGCCGGCAAGGGCTGCGCGGCAACGGTGCAGCACCACAGCGCAACGAGCGTGGCGCCGAGCCGGCGCACCCCGAGCCAGCGGAGAGAGGCGGTCGCTGTCATGGTGGAATACCTGGCGTGATCGGGCGTCGGGCGCCTGCCGGGAGCAGGCAAGACCGAGAGATTACCGTGTTTTACAAGCGCAGCGCGAGCGGCCGATGCGTAGCCGCAGGCCTGCCGAAACGCGGTTTCGGCAATTTCGTCGCGAAATAATCATTGGAATTGCTTAAAGTATCGGCACGATTTGCCGCTAAGACTTCAATGGGGCGGCGAAGGCGCGCCGCGGGGATGCGGCCTGGCCGCTTCGGCCGTTTGTTCAAGAAAAGGGTAACCATGTCGACACCGCTGTTCGGAAAGTTGTTTGCGCAACCCGTTGCGATCGACCCTGGAACGGCGAGTACGCGGATTTATACGCACGAGCGCGGCGTGGTGCTGGATCAGCCGTCGGTCGTGTGCTTTCGCAAGGGCGGCGCGTCCGATGCGCGACCGACGCTCGAGGCGGTCGGCGAACTCGCGAAGGCGCTGCTCGGCCGCGAGCCGGGGCATCTCGAGGCCGTGCGGCCCATGCGGCACGGCGTGATCGCCGATGCGCACGCCGCCGAGCAGATGTTTCGGCGCTTCATCGACATGTCGCGCACGCGCTCGCGCTTCAGCCGCCGCGTCGAGGTCACGCTGTGCGTGCCGTCGGATGCGACGGCGGTCGAGCGTCGCGCGATGCGCGAGGCGGCGTTCGCGGCCGGTGTATCGGACGTCGAACTGATCGAGGAAGCGCTCGCCGCCGCGCTCGGCGCGGGCCTGCCGGTGACCGAGCCGGTCGGCTCGATGGTCGTCGACATCGGCGCCGGGACGACCGAAGTCGCGGTGATCGCGCTCGGCGGTGTCGTCTATCGCGAGGCGATCCGGGTCGGCGGCAACCAGTTCGACGCGGCGATCGTCAATCACGTGCGCAACCTGTACGGTGTGCTGCTCGGCGAGCAGACCGCCGAGCGCGTGAAGGAGACGATCGGCTCGGCCACCAGCGCCGTGCCGCGCGCGTCGACGCGCGCGATCGGGCGCAGCGTCAAGGACGGCCTGCCGCGTTCGATCGAGCTGTCCAACCACGATGTGGCGGACGCGCTGGCCGCGCCGCTCAAGCAGGTGATCGGCGCGGTGAAGTCGGTGCTGGAAAACGCGCCGGCCGAACTCGTGACCGACATCGCGCATCGCGGCGTGGTGCTGACGGGCGGCGGCGCGCTGCTCGCGGATCTCGAACGCCTGCTGCGCGACGAGACCGGGCTGAGCGCGCGGATCGCCGACGAGCCGGCCACCTGCGCGGTGCGCGGCGCCGGGGAGGCGATGGGGCGGCTCGCGATGTGTCCGGTGGATTGACGCCGGCCGGGCAGGCGCGTCGACCTTCGTTGAACATTCTTCGAACCCCGAAGCTCCGGCATGCCGAACATCGTC
This sequence comes from Burkholderia sp. Bp8994, assembly GCF_003853805.1. Lineage (NCBI taxonomy): Bacteria > Pseudomonadati > Pseudomonadota > Betaproteobacteria > Burkholderiales > Burkholderiaceae > Burkholderia > Burkholderia sp. Bp8994. The sequence continues at coordinate 3,328 of NZ_QTQH01000021.1, read as the reverse complement.
CGGCTGCTCCGGACAGGCTCGACACGCCGTGTCGACCGCAGTGCCTGGCCATGCGCGAGCGGGCCGTGGCAGCATGCCGGGCCGCGTGCCGTGCAAGCCGGCGGCACGCTTGTCCTGAAGTCCGACACCTTTGAACCCGCGTTTCAAGCGGGGCCGCGTGGCCGGGGGGCGATTAACCTTCCGGCTTTCATTTTTCATTTCAAGGCGGCGGGATCATGTGCGCCGAATTCGAAGGCACTCTGCAAGTGTGTTGAGAATCCATGCTCTCAATTCTTTAAATAAAATGGGTTCGGATTATTTGCGCCAACTGCCGCCGTCATTATTTAAATTGAGTCGCGAAAAACCGGCCGGCGATTAGTATGAATTATCGGTGTTTTTACTGATCTCGTGGTGCAGGTAACTTTGCCTGGCATGACGGAATGACCGAAAGATCCTTTTAATACAGTCGTTTCACGCAATCGCACGAGTAAAAAATACGTATTCCATCGACCTCGCTCCGATAACCAAACATCGACTGGAAAACCCTGTTTATTTGATATAGCCTTGTCTGACAAAAAGCAGGGCGGTAATCAAATCAACCAGAAAGTCGCTGCATAAGAACAAGGGGCCACGATCATGTCGTCCGGTTGAGTTTGCACTCGCAAACGAGAATCGATTAACCCGCAGTTCATCCACGAATAGACCGACGTCGTTCCGCGACCGCCGGAGGGCACGCTTGCGTCCCGGATTTTCCGCCGCCGCCGGCTCGATTCACCGGCCATGCCGAGCACGAGGGGAAGCATGAACATTGCGCATTCGAAGAAGAGCGGAGAGCCGTTTCCGAAATTCCTGTTGCCGACGGGCGTCTTCCTGGCCTTGTCCGGCGCAGGCATCGTTCCCGCGTACGCGACCTGCAGCACGGCAGGCACCACTGTCACCTGCTCGGGCGTCGCGAATCCGCTGGCGCCGAGCTATGCAAACAGCGCCAACAACCTGAACGTCACCGTCAATCCGGGCGCGAGCGTCGGCGTGCTGCTGGGCGTCGGCGGCACCGCGATGTCGCTGACCGGCAACAACAACACGCTGACCAACAACGGCACGATCGACCCGTCCGCGCTCGGCTCGGGGCTCGGCGTGCTGTCGAGCGGCGCGGTGCTCGGCAATGCGTCGGCGAGCAATACCACCGTCACCAACAACGGCACGATGCTCGGCTCGACCGGGGTCGCGATCAGCGGCGTGACCGGCATGGCACTGTCGGTCCAGAACGGCACCGGCGGCACGTCGACGATCAACAACACCGGCACGATCGGTTCGAACCCGCTGGTCGGCGCGACGCTGTCCGGCGCGGATGCGCCCGTGGTCGCCGCATACGGCGGCGGCACGGTCAACATGACGAACAGCGGCACGATCAACGGCCGCGTGTCGCTCGCCACGAACGGCACGCCCGGGGGCGGCAACACGTTCACCAACTCGGGCACGATCAACGGCAGCGTGTCGATGGGCGCGAACAGCACCAACACGTTCGACGCGGTGACGGGCTCGTCGGTCAACGCGGCGGGCGGCACCGGCGGCGCGTTCAACATCACGGTCGGCCCGAACACGCTCAACGTGGCGGCGACGGGGATCGTCGACGGCGGCGCGGGCGGCAACAACACGCTGAACCTGCAGCAGGGCACCTCCGCGAACGGCACGATCGCGATCAACAACTACGTCAACTTCAATCACCTCGACGTCGCGAGCGGCAACTGGACGATCAACGGCGCGGCGACCGTGCAGGACGCGACGCTGTCGAGCGGCGGCGTCGCGATCATCAACGACAACGCGTCGCTCGGCACCGGCACGATCACGGCCAACGGCGGCGCGCTGCAGGCGGGCACGGCGGGGCTCAACGTGTCGAACAACGTAACGCTCGGCACCGGGCTGACGGTGCAGGGCGCGACCGGGCTCACGCTGTCGGGCACGGTGTCGGGCAGCGGTGCGCTGACGAAGAACGACGGCGGCACGCTGGCGCTGTCGGGTGCCAATACCTATACGGGCGGCACGAACCTGAACGGCGGCAACCTCGTGGTCGGCAACAACGGGGCGCTCGGCACCGGCGCGGTGAACGTCAATGCGTCGGCGTTGCTCGACACGAGCGCGAATGTCACGCTCGACAATGCGATCAATCTCAACAACAGCGCGACGCTGACGCTCGGCGGCAGCAACAGCCTCGGGCTGTCCGGCACGATCAGCGGAAACGGCGGCCTCGTGAAGAACGGCTCCGCGACGGCCACGCTGACGGCCGTGAACACCTACACGGGCGACACGACGATCAACAGCGGCACGCTCGCACTGAGCGGCGCCGGCAGCCTCGCGGCGACCGGCACGGTGAACCTGACCGGCGCGGGCGCGACGTTCGACCTGAGCGGCGCGTCGGGCGCGCAGACGATCGGAGCGCTGGCGGGAGCGGCCGGCACGAACGTGGACCTCGGCGGCAATTCGCTGACGCTCAACGGCACCATCAACGCGACCTACGCGGGCACGATCGGCGGCTCGGGCAGCGTGACGCTGTCCGGCCCCGGGACGCAATCGCTGACCGGCACGAACGTCTACTCCGGCGGCACGAACCTGAACGGCGGCAACCTCGTCGTCGGCAGCAACACGGCGCTGGGCTCCGGCGCGGTGAACGTCAACGGCTCGTCGACGCTCGATGCGACCACCAACGTGTCGCTCGCGAACGGCATCAACGTCGCCACCGGCACGACGCTGACGCTGGGCGGCAGCACCGATCTCGGGCTCGGCGGGACGATCTCCGGCGGCGGCGGGCTCGTGAAGAACGGCGCGGCGGCGCTGACGCTGAGCGGCGCGAACAATTACACGGGCGGCACGACGCTGAACGCCGGCGCCCTCGTGCTCGGCAACGCCGCGGCGCTGGGCGCCGGCACGCTGACCGTCGGCGGTGCGGCGACGCTCGATGCGAATACGAGCCTGTCGGTCGCCAACGCGATCGATCTCGGCACGGCCACGGCACTCACGCTCGGCGGCAGCAATGCGCTCGCGCTGGGCGGCGTGATTTCCGGCGCCGGCGCGCTCGTGAAAAACGGCGCGGCGACGGTGACACTGACGGGCGCGAACACCTACACGGGCGGCACGACGATCAATGCCGGCACGCTGGCGATCGGCGCGGGCGGCAGCCTGTCGGCGACCGGCGCGATGAATCTCGCGAACGCGGGCGCGACGCTCGACCTGAGCAATGCGTCGGGTGCGCAAACGCTCGGCGCGCTGTCGGGCGTGGCCGGCACGAACGTGAATCTCGGCGCGAACGCGCTGACGCTCGGCGGAACCGCGAGCGGCACGTACAGCGGCGCGA